>JAURQT010000112.1 GCA_030835985.1 Alphaproteobacteria bacterium | reverse complement strand
GATCATACATAGCAAAGGTCAGGGCGTTGCGCCGATGCGGGCGGTTCAGGGCGATAATACCCCCGCCATATTCAGCAGTGAAAATCATTGCATCGGCTGGATTCTGCTCTGTCTGCGACATGATATCTATCCTTCATCTTGCCTGGCTTGCGCCTGGTGTTTTTCTTTACGCGCTGGTTTCCTGCAGATAGCTCATCGCGGTTGCCAAACCACCTGACTGATGGGGAATACCGGCCAGCGATAGTCCCATTTCCACACCGCTTAACGTGCCCAGCAGCATCAGGTCATTGAAATCGCCCAAATGGCCTATTCTAAACACTTTGCCGGCAACTTTGGACAGCCCGTTGCCCAGTGACATATCAAAATTATCCAGAATAACTTTACGAAGTGCATCGGCATTATGGCCGTCCGGTACCATCACAGCTGTCAGCACACTGGAATAATATTTCGGATCGGCACAAAGCACTTCCAGCCCCCAGGCCTGTACCGCTTTACGGGTAGCTTCGGCATGGCGGTCATGGCGGGCAAAAACATTATCCAGCCCCTCTTCATGCAGCATATCTATCGCTTCTTTCAGACCATAGAGTAAATTGGTTGCAGGGGTATAGGGAAAAGAGCCTGATTTATTGGCTTCTATCTGTTCCTGCCAGTCCCAGTAAGAGCGGCGTATACCGCCTTTTTCTGCGGTTTTAATCGCTCGTTCGGACACCGCATTAAAAGACAGGCCAGGCGGCAGCATCAGGCCTTTTTGCGACCCTGAAACCGAGATATCCACGCCCCATTCATCATGGCGGTAATCTATCGAGGCAAGCGAGGAAATCGTATCGACCATCAATAGCCCGTCATGCCCTGCGGCATTCATCGCGGCGCGCACTTCATCTATGCGGCTGGTCGAGCCGGTAGAGGTTTCATTATGGACAACACAGACAGCCTTGATTTTGTTTTCGGTATCGCTACGAAGGCGATCTTCAATTGCCTGGGCATCCGCCCCGCGCCGCCAGTCTGTAGCCAAAAATTCTGTTTCCAGACCCAGACGGCTGGCCATCTTGTGCCAAAGCGTAGCAAAATGCCCGGTTTCGACCATCAGTACCAGATCGCCTTCCTGCAAGACATTCACAAGGGCAGCTTCCCATGCCCCTGTACCGGAAGCAGGATAGATCACCACATGGCTGTCGGTTTTGAAAATGGTTTTGATGCCCGCCAGGCATTCTGCGCCAATTTGTGCAAAATCAGGGCCGCGATGGTCAATGGTTGGATAATCCATTGCTCGCAGAATTCTATCCGGGACATTGCTGGGGCCAGGAATTTGGAGAAAATGTTTGCCTGCCTTATATCCGTTCTTGGCCATGTCTGTTACATCCTTGTTTTGTCTAAATGGCAACTTGCTTTGCACGCAGACTAACTTATCTGTCAGGTGAAAAACTTATTGAAGAGAGGTCGTTTTTACCCTTAAATATTGGCATACCAAATGCCGCATTCCAAGTAGGGAAGATAGCTTTCCTTTCGATTATTTTAAACATATTCCGTTCTGTGGAATCATTTTTCATGGAAACTTGACGATTTTCACACAAACCCCCTTAAGGTACAGCATGCCTGATGATGTAAAAAACCAGATGAACACCGCCCCGTCCTGTCCGCCACCAGATTTGGGGGGCTTGAAAAAACAGCTTGGCAAGCGGGTGCTGGATGACCGTTTTTCGCGCGGCCGATATGCAACCGATGCCTCTATCTATCAGATGGTGCCGCATGCGGTGGTGATACCTGAAACAGTTGAGGATGTGCGGATAACGCTCGATTTTGCACGGCAGAATGGTCTGGCAGTGTTGCCGCGCGGTGGCGGCACGTCGCAATGCGGGCAAACTGTTAATCACGCCATTGTGCTGGATCAAACCAGGCACCTTAACAAGATGCTTTCGCTGGATGTCGAAAATCGCAGATGCGTGGTTCAGCCGGGCATCGTTCTGGACGAGCTTAACCGCCAGTTAAAGCCGCACGGATTGTGGTTTCCTGTAGATGTTTCTACCTCTAGCCGGGCGACCATCGGCGGTATGGCCGGGAATAATTCTTGCGGGGGACGCTCGCTTCGTTATGGGATTATGCGCGATAATGTCCATGCGATTAAAGCCATATTAAGTGATGGCAGCGAGGCCTGGTTCGGGGCGCTGGATACGCATAAGCCATCTGGCAAGCTGGCAGAAATATGGCCGCATCTGGAAGCGATGGGGCGCGATAATGCCACATTGATTGCCGAGAAATTCCCAAAGGTTCTGCGCCGGGTGGGGGGATATAATATTGATGGGCTTGTCCCGGATGCGATGGCCGCACGCCCGCAAGGCAAGACAGGTGACGGGATTAATCTTAGCCATCTTCTGGTCGGCTCGGAAGGCACGCTTACCTGCTCCACTGAAATTGAATTAAAGCTCTGGCCATTGCCGGCGCAAAAAATCATGGGCATTTGCCATTTCCCCACCTTTTACAAAGCGATGGATGCTGCTCAGCATCTGGTCAAGCTGGATCCGGTCGCGGTAGAGCTTATTGATGATACGATGCTGGAGCTGGCGCGCTCTATCGCTATTTTCAAGCCAATTGTCGAGGAAGTAGTGCGCGGCGAGCCGGCTGCCTTGCTGGTGGTGGAATTTGCCGAAGATGATATGGATGAAAATCTGCGCCGCATGGAAAAACTGCATGATATGATGGCAGGACTGGGTTTTGGCTGGGACAAGGACAAGGAATGGGCAGGCGGGGTTGTCGAGGCGACCGATACAGGCTTGCAAGGGCGGGTGGCAGAAATGCGGAAATCCGGCCTGAATATTATGATGAGCATGAAAAATGCGGCCAAACCTGTTTCCTTTGTAGAGGATTGCGCGGTTGGCCTGGAACATCTGGCAGAATATACCGCCGGCCTTACCGATATTTTTACCCGCTATGGCACAAAAGGCACCTGGTATGCCCACGCATCGGTGGGCTGTTTGCATGTGCGCCCTGTGCTGGATATGAAAAAGGCGGGTGATGTGCAAACCATGCGCAATATCGCCGAAGAAGCGTTTGAGCTGGTTAAACGCTATGGCGGATCGCATTCCGGCGAGCATGGGGACGGGATTGTTCGCTCGGAATTTAACGAGGTGATGTTTGGCCCTGAAATGACGGCGCTGTTCCGACAGGTCAAACAGCTGTTTGACCCGCACGGTATGTTTAATCCGGGCAAAATTGTCGATGCCCCGAAAATGGACGACCGTTCTTTATTCCGTTTTGCTCCTGGCTATCAGATAAATGATTTTCCCACCCAACTGGACTGGTCTGCCTGGCCTGGCACGGCAGGCGGCCTGCAAGGGGCGGTAGAAATGTGCAATAATAACGGGGCGTGCCGTAAACAAAATGGCGGGGTGATGTGTCCCTCTTTTCGGGAAACTGGCGAGGAAAAAGACAGCACGCGCGGGCGTGCCAACACCCTTCGTCTGGCATTATCGGGGCAATTGGGCGCAGAGGCGCTGGCCAGCGATGAAATGGCAGAAACAATGAAGCTGTGTGTGTCTTGCAAGGCCTGCAAGCGCGAATGCCCGACAGGGGTTGATATGGCGCGCATGAAGATCGAAGTAACAGCGCTGCAAACCGCTAAAAACGGGCTGTCCCTGCATGACAGGCTGGTCGGATATCTGCCTGCCTATGCCCCTATCCTCAGCCGGTTTGCCCCGCTTGCCAATTTTGCTCAGGCCTTGCGGCGTCACCTGCCGATTATCGCCCCGATATTGGAGCGGGTAACCGGCTTTACCGCCAAACGTGATTTGCCGCGCTGGTCTGGCCAGCCATTCAAGGACAGTGAGGCGGCCACTTCTGCTGTCGGGGCAGATGCGGTGATTTTATTTGCTGACAGCTTTAACCGCTATTTTGAACCTGAAAATCTGCGGGCCGCTCAAAAGGTGCTGGCCCATACAGGCAAACAGGTCTTTATTCCGGCTAATTTGCGTGGCCGGCCGGTATGTTGCGGGCGCACCTATCTATCGGTTGGGCTGCCAGATAAGGCACGAGAAGAAGCCCGCCATCTGGTAGAGGTATTTTATCCCTTTGCCAAACAGGGTATCGCGATTGTCGGGCTGGAGCCGTCCTGTACCCTGGCTTTGCGTGATGAAGTCCCGGCGTTGCTGGCGGATGAAAAATCCCGCATTGTCGCAGAACAGGTGCAAACCTTTGAAGAGTTTCTGTTGGCCAGTGATGCCAGATTAGCCCTGAAGAAAAGCGGCGAGAAGGTTTATGTACATGGCCATTGCCATCAAAAAGCCTTTGATGTGTTAAGCCCTGTCCACCGGCTGTTACAGGAAAAGGCGGGTATGGAAATAGAGCCGGTAGAAACCAGCTGTTGCGGTATGGCAGGGGCATTTGGCTATGGCAGCAAAACCTATGATATCTCGATAAAAATGGCTGAGGCCAACCTGTTGCCAAGGCTGCGTTTAGCAGAGGCCGATGCCGCAATTGTGGCAGATGGTACCTCTTGTAGATGCCAGATATCAGACGGGACAGGCAGAAATGCAGAACATGTCGCAAAATTGCTGGCTGACAGGCTCTAGGCTTTTATCTGCGGCTATCCTGCAAAATCATATCGGCTGCTTTTTCCGCTATCATCAGGGTTGGCGAATTGGTATTGCCAGAGGTGATGGTCGGCATCACCGAGGCATCGGCAATACGCAAGCCCTTCAGGCCGTGAGCTGCCAGGCGTTTATCCACCACCGCCTGCTTGTCTGTGCCCATTTTGGCCGTGCCAACAGGATGGAAAATGGTGGTACTGATATCGCCTGCCTTTTGGGCAAGATCGGCATCTGTTTCAAACTCGGCTCCGGGCAGAAATTCCTGCGTCACATAGGGGCTGAGCGCTCTTTGGCCGACAATCTTTCGGGTCAGGCGAATAGAACGGGCCGCAATTTCCCTGTCATGGGCATCTGACAGGTAATTTGGCGCGATATCCGGACTGTCAAACGGGTCTGCTGAACGAATTTTCACTTCACCGCGCGAATAGGGGCGCAAATTACAGACCGATGCGGTAAAGGCAGAAAAAGGATGCAAGGGCTGACCAAACGCATCCAGCGAAAGGGGCTGAACATGATATTGTAAGTCCGGTGTTTTCAGGCCAGTATCCGATTTTACAAATGCGCCCAGCTGGCTGGGGGCCATCGACATGGGCCCGGAACGTTTGAGCAGATATTCCAGCCCAATGCGCATCTTGCCGCTGAGGGTTTCGGCATAATCATTCAGAGTTTTAATATTTTTAACCTTGAAGATGGTACGAATTTGCAAATGATCCTGTAAATTTTTGCCTACCCCGGGCAGGGCGTGGCGCATCTCTATCCCATGCGATTTGATATCGGTGTCTGCGCCAATGCCGGAAAGTTGCAATAATTGCGGTGTGCCGATGGCCCCGCTGCATAAAATAACCTCGCGCCCGGCGCGTACACAGCAGCGCTGATTGTGATGAAAAAAATCAAGCCCGGTGACCTGCCGACCAGAAAAAGTAAGAGCTTCTGCCTGTGCCCCGCTCAGGATATGCAGGTTTTTGCGGTTTTTTGCCGGTTTTAAAAAGGCGGTTGCACTGCTCCATCGCCAGCCCTTGCGCTGATTAACATGGAAATAGCCTACCCCTTCATTGTTGCCGCGATTAAAATCCCTGGTCTCGGGGATGCCTGCCTGAATACAGGCCTGTTTGAAATAATCCAGAATTTCCCAGGACAGGCGCTGTTCTTCTACACGCCATTCGCCGCCACTGCCATGCATCTCATCGCCGCCAGCATAATAATCCTCTGACTTTTTGAAATAGGGCAAAACCTCATCCCAGCTCCAGCCCTGATTGCCCATTTGCGCCCAGTGATCATAATCGCGTGCCTGACCACGCATATAGATCATGCCATTGATAGAAGAGCATCCCCCCATCACCCGTCCGCGCGGATAATTTAATGAACGACCATTCAGCCCGTCTGCTGGCGCTGTTTTAAAGCCCCAATCGGTGCGCGGATTGCCCATACAATACAGATAGCCGACCGGAATCTTCGTCCAGATATAATTGTCCGAGCCGCCAGCCTCCAGCAACAGAACCTGATTGCGCGGATCAGCTGACAGACGGTTTGCCAGCGCACAGCCCGCTGTACCTGCCCCGACAATCACATAATCAAATTGGCCGTAATCCTGGCGTTGCTGCATTATGGTATCTTTTCTATCTGTGCCTTTTAACTTAAGGTTAGGCCCTGCCTTTTAACTTCTGCCTTTTAACTTCTGCCTTTTAACTAAGATTAGGGGCGTTCCCGGCTATTGGCCAGCCCTTCCAGGTGACGATAAATCTCGGTATGGTCAGGATCGCCCCCTAGCTGTTGGCAAGCCTCTTTTAAATATTCTGCCAGATCGCTTGTCAGGGGCAAGCTAAAGCCGTTTTGGCGCATAATATCGCTGGCGATAGACACATCCTTTGCCATTAGATTGAGCGCAAAACCCGAATTATAGGCGCTGGTTAACACAAATTTATCAATTTTCACCTCGGTTGTGTTATTGCGGCCGGTAGAGGCATTGATCACTTTTTGAAAATCGGTTGGGGCAATGCCAAATTTTTTTGCTGTCGCCAGTGCCTGAAAGCTGGTTACAAGACCGGCAGCCGAAACATAATTATTCAGCGCTTTCATCGCATAGCCTGCCCCGGCAGGGCCAATATGAACCGGCTTGCCCATCGTCGCAAGGAAGGGGGCAGCACGCTCAAAATCTGCGGCATCGCCGCCGGTCATAATCATCAGCTCACCTGTGCGGGCTTTGGCCACACCGCCAGAGACAGGGGCATCCAGCACGCGCTGTCCTGTTTTTGCCAGCAGGGATGCCAGCTGGCCGCTGGTATCCGGATGGCAGGAGGACATATCAACAAACAGCGCCTCTGTTCCGGCATCCAGCAGGGTTTGAATAATTTTCACCACAACACGGCCATCCGGTACCATTGTGAAGATAATCTC
>JAURQT010000111.1 GCA_030835985.1 Alphaproteobacteria bacterium | reverse complement strand
AGGAACATGAAAAAATAGCCAAGGCCATCTGTGCTGGCGATAGCGAGGCGGCTGCCCATTATGCGACCAGCCATGCCCAAACCAGTGGCCAGTTGACCTTTGAAAATCTTTTGGCGGGTGAAAATCTTTTGGCGGGTGAAAATCTTTTGGCGGGTCACGCGCGATCGGCGTAAATGCAACCAAAAAACAGAAACAGTTTATTTCAAGGAGGAAGAGATGAGACTTAGTGATGCAGAACAGAAACAATTTGATGAAGAGGGCTATCTGTTTTTTCCAGGCAGATTTTCACCAGAAGAAGCCAGGCTGTTAAAACAGGCCGCAGATGATGTCTATGCCATGGATCGCGAAGAGGTATGGCGCGAAAAAAGCGGCGTTGCCCGTACCGCCTTTGCGGCGCATACCTATAATGAGCCGTTTCGCCGCCTGGGCTCACATCCGCGCCTGGTTGACCCTGTCTCGCAAGTGCTGGAGGGCGATGTATATATGCATCAGTTCAAGGTAAATGCCAAAGCCGCCTTTGATGGTGATGTCTGGCAGTGGCATCAGGATTATGGCACCTGGAAGCGTGATGATGAAATGCCGGAACCCCGGGCGATGAATATCGCGGTGTTCCTGGATGATGTGACCGCAGCGAACGGGCCGTTATTATTTATCCCGGGCAGCCACAAGCAAGGGGTTGTTGAAGCAGGCCATGACCTGAGCACTACCAGCTATCCGTTATGGACGCTGGATAATGCACTGGTGAAACAGCTGGCAGATAGAGGCGGCTGTGTTGCCCCTACAGGGCCTGCGGGCAGTATGCTGATGTTCTCCTCGCTTTTGGTACATGCCAGCCCTGCCAATATCTCGCCATTTGACAGAACAATTGTGTATCTATCTTTATGTCATGTGGATAATCATATCCGTGCCTTTAACCGGGCAGAATGGATAGCCCACCGCGATTTCACACCGATCACCGCACTGGATGATGATTGTCTGGATGAGCTGGTAGCGGCCCAGCTGGCCGCTGCGGAATAAGGCGATATTTTATGTATCTATATGACCAGTTGCGGCAACGTGCAGATGCCAGTCGGCCTGTGCGGGTGGGTCTGATCGGGGCAGGGAAATTCGGCTCTATGTTTTTATCGCAAGTGCCGACAACCCCTGGCCTGAGCGTTGCGGCTATCGCAGATTTGCGCCCCGATAATGCGCGGGCGGCTTGCCGTTCTGTTGGCTGGCCGGACACGCTAATCGCGGCAACAGAATTTAGCGATGATGCGGCAGCGATGATGGCCTCTGGCAAGGTTGATGTGGTAGTAGAGGCAACTGGCAATCCCATTGCCGGTATTCGCCATGCCCAAAAGGCGATTGAAAATGGTGTGCATATCGTCATGGTCAATGTTGAGGCTGATGTGCTGGCAGGTGCCGCCCTGGCCGAGCAGGCGCGCAAAGCCGGCATTGTTTATTCCATGGCCTATGGCGACCAGCCTGCCCTGACAATAGAGATGGTGGAATGGGCACGGGCAACCGGGTTTGAGGTGATAGCCGCTGGCAAGGGGACAAAATATCTGCCCGCCTATCATAGCTCAACCCCTGATACAGTGTGGGATCATTACGGGCTAACCGCAGAACAGGCCAGCGCAGCCGGCATGAACAGCCAGATGTTTAACAGCTTTCTGGATGGCACAAAATCTGCGCTGGAAATGGCGGCTATTTCAAATGCCACAGGATTGTCTGCCCCTTCAAACGGGCTGGGTTTTCCGGCAGCGGGGATGGATGATCTTGCCCATATCCTGCGCCCGCAATCACAAGGCGGCTGCCTTGAGAGCAAAGGCCAGGTTGAGGTTGTCACCTCGATAGAGCGCGATGGCCGGCCAGTGCATAGAGATCTGCGCTGGGGGGTCTATGTGGTTATCGAAGCCCCGAATGATTATGCGGCGGCCTGTTTTAAACAATATGGCATGAATACCGATGCCAGTGGCCGCTATTCTGCGATGTATAAACCTTTCCATCTGATCGGGCTGGAGCTGAATATCTCTATTCTGTCTGCAGCCCTTTTAGGCCAGCCTACCGGCATGACAAAGGGGTATCACAGCGATGTGGTGGCCACCGCAAAGCGCCCGTTAAAGGCCGGGGAGGTGCTGGATGGGGAAGGCGGCTTTACTGTCTGGGGCAAGCTGTGTTCTGCCCGGCAATCGGCTGAAATTGGCGGCGTGCCTATTGGGCTGGCGCATCATTTGAAGTTGACCCGCGATGTGCCAGCTGGTGTGCCTATTACCTGGCAGGATGTTGGCGACCATCCAGACACAGATATCCTGGCCTTGCGCAAAAAAATGCACGTATCTTAAAAAAAAGAATAAAGCAAAACCGGACGCCATCGAGGGGGGCATTGCTTGCCCTCTTTTTAACAAGGGGGGGGGTTAAAAATTACCTTGATAGGCAGAAAAAAACCTGTTCTGCTATGGAATAGAGCGTATCTTTTCTATCATTGCTGTTTTATCTGTCAGGGAGGGTATTATGCCCGAAGGTCACATCCCGCACACCAAAAAATTAACCGACCAGCAGATCGCGCAATATTGGCGCGATGGCTATTTATTTCCACTGGATTTAATGTCGGCCAGGGGCGCGCAAATCTGGCGGCAAAAGCTGGAGCAGGTGGAACAGGATTACCGCGAGGCAGGAATGCCGCGCACGCTCAATACCTATAAACGCATTAATGCCCAATGCGTGATGCCCTTTGCCTATGAGCTGGCCAGCCATCCGGATTTGCTGGATATGGTCGAGGGTATTTTAGGGCCCGATATTCTGATTTACGGGGCGGAATTTTTTATCAAGGAAGCCAGCACGCCGCATATTGTCAGCATGCATCAGGATCTGACCTATTGGGGGCTGGGGGCGACCGATAATCTGGTTACGGCCTGGATAGCCTTGTCCGAGGTAAATCAGAAAAGCGGCTGTATGCAATTTGTTGCCGGCTCGCATAACCATCAGATTTTGCCGCATGAAGATACATTTGCTGAAAATAATTTACTCTCCAGAGGGCAGGAAATTCAGGTTGAGGTAAAAGAAGAGGAAAAGACAGATATCGTGCTGGCACCTGGCCAGGTCTCACTGCATCACGGGCGCACCATACATGGCTCCGGGCCCAATAGCTCGGCAGACCGGCGCATTGGATTTGTTATTCGCTATGTTAATCCAAAGGTGATGCAGGAGGTGGCACAAAAAGATTATGCCATGCTGGTCAGAGGGGCAGACAGAAACCAGCATTTCATCCATTACGCCCCGCCACGCACGCTATTTGCCCCCGAACATCTGGCGCTGTATGAAGAAATGCGCGCGGCACAAAAGCAGGCCATGATGGCCGGGGCGAACAAGCAAAGCTTTTTATATGATTAGGGGTTAATCCTCTGCGGCAAACATCGAGGTAAAAGGGGTTTGATCCCGCTTTTTCCAGCGTTTTTCTGCCAGGCATATATGAAAATCCAGAATGGTCTGATTAAAGCCTTGCGGGTCTTCAAGATTAAGCAAATGGCCAGAGCGGCTAGATATCGCCAAACCGGATAGGGGCATCTGGCGTTTTAGCCACAAGCTGGCATCCAGACATGGCTCATCCTCATCACCTGCCAGAATAAGGACAGGGATTTCACAAGCCTGAAGCTGTTCCTGAAAACCCATCAGACCCGGTCGTTTTGCCTGTACTTCTGCCAGCGTATGGGCTGCGCCAATGGCGGGGTGTTCGTGTAAATGATCGCGAAATTTTTGCCAGGCCGCCTCGTCCTTATCGCGCAGCTGGATACGGTTTGGGGCCATCGCCATGCCGGTTGCCGGCATTTTATCTGTTTCAAGGATAGTGCGTGCACTGGCCAGCGCATCAGCGATAAAGGGCGCACGCATCGGGGCAAGCCCGCCTGAACCCACACTGGCACAAACCGCAGATGTGATTATATCCGGGGCGTTAAGGGTCATCAACAGGGCGATATAGGCGCCCATCGATAGCCCAACCACATCTATCTGTTTCAGGCCAAGATGCCGGATAAGGCCAAGCGCATCGTGCAGATTTTTTTCCCAGCCATAATCGGCTGCCTTTTCCGGGACATCAGAGGGCGGATAGCCGCGCGCGCTCAATACCAGACAGCGCCGACTATGGGTTGGATGCTGGCTGAAAAAAGCGACCTGTTCTTGCCATGTTCGGGCATCACCGCCAAATTCATGTAAAAATAAAATGGCGCGCTGTTCTGCCCCGCTTGCGTCCTGGCCAGCATCGATATAGTGCAATTTAATGCCATCACGTTCAAAATAGGGCATTTGCCTCTCCTCTTCTTGCGGCGGTGCTTTTTTTAAGCCTGTATGCCTCTAATCTGTCAGGAAATAGCCTGGAAAACCAGATTTTTACACTAGGCGTATATTTTATGACTACCCTTTAAGGCACAAACCCGTATATAAGCAAAACTGCTATTTCGTGATCAAGGGGTTAGGTATCGCATCTCAAGGCTGGAGGGCGCAGATATGGCAAAAGATATTTACGGTGTAAATGAATGGGGTGATGGCCTTATCACGGTGCTGGAAAATGGGCATATCGGGCTATGTCATCCAGATAATCCGGCACAGGCCCCAACAGATTTGCTTAGCCTGATACAAAATCTGCAACAGCGCGGTATTGAAACGCCTGTGTTGCTGCGTATCACCGATTTTTTGAAAAGCCGCATTGACGAGATCAACCAAAGCTTTGCCAGTGCCATAGCAGAATATGATTATAAGGGGCGCTATCAGGGCGTTTTTCCAATTAAGGTCAACCAGCAGGCAGAGGTGATTGAACGTATCGCTGAATATGGAAGGCTGTATGATTTCGGCTTTGAGGTTGGCTCAAAGGCAGAATTACTTATCGCTCTTAGCCTTAATCTGGGAGAGCGGGCAGCTATTATTTGTAACGGCATAAAGGATACAGAATTTCTGCAGCTGGCCATGATGTCGATGAAGCTGGGCTTTAATATCTTTATCGTTCTGGAAAGCCCCAGAGAATTGGAGCTGGTTCTTGATGTGGTAAAAGATAGCGATATCCGCCCGCAATTGGGTATTCGTATTAAGCTGACCAATACGGTTAGCGGTAAATGGGCAGAATCAAGCGGGGATCGTTCCACCTTTGGGCTGACCATTGCCCAGATTATGGATGTGGTCGAACGGTTGCGCGAAACCGGCTATCTGGATTGTCTGAAATTACAACATTCGCATCTGGGCAGCCAAATTCCCAGTATCATCGAGATTAGAAAATCGGCGCAGGAGGCGTGCCAGTTCTTTGCCGAATTACGCCGCGAGGGTGTGCCGCTTACCTATCTTGATTTGGGCGGCGGGCTTGGGGTGGATTATACAGGCGAGCAATCGGCCGCTGCCAATTCCATCAATTATTCTTTGAAAGAATATTGTTTGAACATCATTGAAACCGTCAAGGATATGATGGATAGCAATGGCGTTGAACATCCAACCATTATTACCGAAAGCGGGCGTGCGTGTGTGGCCCAATCCTCGCTATTGATTTTCAATGTGCTGGAAGCCACCCATTTCGATAGTGAATATGAGGTGGTAGCAGAGGAAAATGACCACCCTCTTTTGCTGAAAATGCTGGAAATCCAGACCTATCTGAACCGTGAGCGGATACAGGAATGCTGGAATGATTTGAAATATTACCGCGAGGAAATACGCGCGCTGTTCCGGCGCAATCAGGTTAGCCTGGCGATGACCGCACGCACCGAGCGTGCCTATCTGTATCTGATGAATAGAATTAAAACGGTCTTGCTTGATCCCGAAGCGATGACAGAAGATATGCATGAAGCGCTGGTTCAGGCAGCCGATATCTATCATTGTAATTTCAGCCTGTTTCAAAGCCTGCCCGATGTCTGGGCGATTGATCAGCTGCATCCGCTTGCCCCGATACAGCGCTTGCATGAGGCGCCTGTGCGGGCGGCGATTTTAAGCGATATTACCTGTGATTCAGATGGCAAGATTGATAAATTTGTGCTGGGCGAAGGGATATCCGATACGCTGCCGGTACATGATCTGATAGAGGGTGAGGATTATTATCTAGGGGTGTTTTTTGTTGGCGCTTACCAGGAAACACTGGGCGATCTGCATAATCTGTTTGGTGATACCAATGTGGTGACCGTGGCATTGAGCGAAGATGGCGGCTTTGATATTCTAAAAGAACAGGATGGCGATACTATTTATGAAGTGCTTTCCTATGTGGAATACGAGCCAAAACAGCTGATAGCCGCTTTTAAGGCGAATGTGGAAAAAGCAGTGAAAGGCGGCAGGCTTAGCCCGTCTGACAGGCGGCAAATGTTGCGCAGCTATACAGATAGTATGAACGGCTATACCTATTTTGAACATGCAGAACATTAATCTGCGGATTATAGCCCTAAAAAAGGGTAGTAAATACAGCAGGCAGGAGAAGGTGACATGACAAAAACTCTGGTCATTGGGGCAGGCGGTGTCGGCTCGGTTGCGGTACATAAAATGGCGATGTTGCCCGATATTTTTACCGATATCACCCTTGCCAGTCGTCGCCAATTTAAATGCGATGAAATCGCTGGCTCTGTTCTGGAGCGTACAGGCGTGTCGATTAAAACCGCCCGGATTGACGCTGATGATGCCGATGCCACTGCCCGGCTTATCCAGGCTTGCGGGGCAAAATTAGTGGTTAATCTTGCCCTGCCCTATCAGGATCTCTCGATTATGGATGCCTGTTTGATGGCCGGGGCAGATTATCTGGATACAGCAAATTATGAACCGCCCGAAGAAGCCAAATTTGAATATAGCTGGCAATGGGCCTATCAGGAAAAATTTGCCAAGCAGGGTTTGATGGCCTTGCTGGGTTCCGGCTTTGATCCGGGCGTCACTAATGTCTTTACCGCCTATACAAAAAAGTATCTGATAGCGGATATGCGCACGCTGGATATTCTGGATTGTAATGGCGGCGATCATGGCCAGCATTTCGCCACCAATTTTAATCCGGAAATTAATATTCGTGAAGTGACCGCCCCATCGCGCCACTGGCAGGATAAAAAATGGATTGAAACGCCGGCGCTGACAACCAAACAGAATTTTGATTTCCCGGAAGTGGGCGCGCGCAATATGTATCTGATGTATCATGAAGAGCTGGAATCGCTGGTCACGCATTTTCCAGAAATTGAACGGGCACGCTTCTGGATGACTTTTGGCGATGCCTATCTTAAACATCTCGAAGTGCTGCAAAATGTGGGGATGACCTCTATCGAGCCGGTTATTTATGAAGGCCAGGAAATTATTCCGCTGCAATTTTTAAAAGCTGTGCTGCCCAATCCGGGCGATTTGGGCAAAACCACTACTGGCAAAACCTGTATCGGCACGATTATTTCCGGCAGCGATAACGGACAGGATAAAACCGCCTATATCTATAATATCTGCGATCATGAAGCCTGTTTCAAAGAGGTGGGCTCGCAAGCGGTCAGCTATACAACGGGCGTGCCGGCGATGATAGGGGCTGCTATGATGCTGGGCGGTAAATGGCGCGGAGAGGGCGTGTTTAATATGGAACAGTTTGACCCGGATCCCTTTATGGATATGCTGAACCAGCATGGCCTGCCCTGGCAGTATGTGATGCTGGAAAAGCCGCTTGCGTTCTAGATGGCGATGGAAACCAAATCTGCCGGGCCTGGCCGGTTTGCCCGGCTTGACCTCAGCCGAATTGCCAGCCCGGCCTTTGTCATAGACACGCGCAAGCTGGAAGAAAATTTACAGATTCTAGCGGCTGTTTCCAACGCCTCGGGGGCAAAAATCCTGACCGCGCTAAAGGCGTTTTCCCTCTGGTCGGCTGCCCCGCTTATTCGCCAATATCTGGACGGGGCGTGCGCCTCTGGCATCTATGAAGCCCGGCTGGCAAAGAAATATTATTTCCCGGATAAAACAGATGGCGAGATCTCGGTCTTCAGCCCCGCCTATCGGCAAAGCGATATTGAGAGCCTGTCCGATATTTGTGGCCATATAATTTTCAATAGTGTGGCCCAGCTGGAAAAATATGGCCCCTTACTGAAGGGGAAAAATGTCCAGAAAGCCTTGCGGCTGAACCCGCAAATCCCGCTAGGAGAGGTGGCTACCTATGACCCCAGCGCGGCCGGATCGCGCCTTGGCGTTCTGCTTGGTGATTTTGATAGCGGGCTTCTGGATCAGATAGATGGGCTGCATATCCATAATTTATGTGAACAGGGTCTGCCAGAGCTGGAAAAAACAGTGGCAGCGGCGATGCCGCTCCTGACCCGTGCCAAAGGCAAGCTGAAATGGCTTAATCTGGGCGGCGGGCATATGATTACCAGCCCCCATTATGACCGCGATGGTCTGATAAAGCTCTTGCGCCATCTGGCCGATGAACTGGCGCTGGAAATTTATCTGGAACCCGGGACAGCGATAGCCTTTGATGCCGGTATTCTGGTAGGCGAAATTCTGGATATTACAGAAAATGACGGGCTGAACGCGATTGTGGATATCTCGGCTACCTGTCATATGCCCGATGTGCTGGAAGCCCCGTATCGTCCGGCCTTGCTTGGCGAGGCAGATAAGGGGGTTCGGGTACGGTTTGGCGGCCCAAGCTGTCTGGCAGGCGATGTGATCGGCCGCTATTGCCTGGCCCGAACCCCGCAGATAGGCGATAAAATTGCTTTTCTGGATCAGGCGCATTATTCGATGGTAAAAACCACTATGTTTAATGGTGTTCCCTTGCCTTCTATCATGCTCTGGGACAGCGATGATGACAGCTTGCAGATGGTAAAAACCTTTTCCTTTGACGATTTTGAAGGACGGCTCTCATGACAGATATCACAAAAAAATCCTCTGGCTGGGAAACCCAGTTTCTGGGCGAAGAGCTGACACGCGCCGAAAATAACAAGGATACAGCCCTGTTCCATGTCCTGCCTTTTGGTCTGGAAAAAACTGTCTCCTATGGCAGTGGCACGGAAAGGGGCCCGGCGGCAATTATTGAAGCCAGTCATCAATTGGAAAGATGGCTGGAGGGGGGCGAGCCTTGCCGACATGGTATTTTCACCGCCCCGGCGATTGATTGTTCGGGCGATATCCAGAGCTGTTTGAAAAATTTAAGGCAAGCGGTTTTTACGGCTGCCAGCAAAAACCATATCCCGATTATTCTGGGCGGGGAGCATAGCCTGACCTATGGCGCGATAATGGGATTGCGCGCTGTTTTTGACCAGCCTATCGGCATCCTCCAGATAGATGCCCATGCAGATTTAAGAGAAGCCTATCAGGGTGAGCCGCATTCCCATGCCAGTGTCATGCATTTGCTGGGGCAAAAAAATGTGCCTATCTATCAGCTTGGGGTGCGCGCCCTGTGCCAGGAAGAAGCCGATAGACGAAAAGAATTTAATATCGGATATAAAGATGCCCCGGAATTGGTGCGCGGCCAGATAAGCAAAGCCTCCCTGCCAGAGGATTTTCCAGAAATGGTCTATGTCAGCTTTGATTTGGACGGGCTCGATCCGGCGATTATGGCCGCAACCGGCACCCCTGTTCCAGGCGGGTTGGGGTTTTATCAGGCACTGGATTTGCTGGCATCGGCGGTTGAGGGACGCAAAATAATCGGGGCAGATATTGTTGAGCTGGCCTCGCATCCAGCCCATAGCCATTGCGATTTTACCGCCGCCCTTGTCAGCTATGCGATAATGGGTCTGGCCGCAGACAACCGCAGATAACGCTGCTTATTGCGCGCTCTCCTTGCCCTGCCAGACGCCTTTTTCTTTCAGGCTGTCAGCTATTTCGCGCGGCATATAATTTTCATCATGTTTGGCCAGCACGCTATCGGCTTTGAAAATATCGCCCTCAAACACCCCTTGGGCTACCACTCCCTGGCCTTCGCGGAATAAATCGGGCAATGCCCCCTCATAGGAAACCCGGGTGATGCCCGCACCATCGCCCAGGGCAAAGCGGGCTTGCAATCCGTCAATGCTGACCGAGCCTTCTTCTACCAGCCCGCCTAGACGCAAGCGCTGTCCCTGCTTTTGGGCATCGGTAATTTCAGAAGGGCTGTAAAACAGCATGATATTGCTGTTCAGCGCATTCAGCACCAGATACCCTGCCAGCCCCAATATAAGGCCAGAAAAAACAACAAGGATAAGCCGCCGCGTCTTGCCTGTCATCTTTTGGTATCCCGCTTTTATGCTGTGTCAGGATTGGGCGTGATAGCGCTCTGTCCAGCTGGCCAATATATTGCGCGCCTTGTCATTACCAGCATGAAGATGCTCATCATGATCCGGCTTTTTGGCGGTTAGCTCTACCACATAGCCGTTCGGGTCGCGGAAATAGATAGAAGAGATAAAGCCGTGATCCGAAATCCCTCTTGTCTCGATGCCCGCTTTTTGACCTTTTTCAAACATATCATGTAAATGTTCCATGCTAACTTCCAGTGCCAGATGCAAATCATAATCATGCTGGCGGGTAAAGGAAAATTCCTGTTCAGGGGCTTCGAAAAAGGCGATGTTAGAGCCATCATCCAGCTGATAAAAACTGTGCAGTACTTCTGCTTCCCGGCCTGTTTTGGTTTCTTTGATTTCCAGCGCCCCGGCCAGCGGCAAGCCCAGGAAATCTTCATAAAAGGCTCTGGTTTCTTCAGAATTGCGGCATCTAAAGGCGGCATGGTGTAAACATTTTATCATCTATCTCTCCGGCAGGTGCTCTTTCAGACCAATGAGGGGGGGTAATTGGCCAGATAAATCAACTTAACGCTTTACAGATAAGGTTTTTCTCTCACACTTCAAGATAGAGGCAATGAGATAGTTCTTTTTAAAAAAATTGCCGGAGAGGATATGAAGAGATGCAAGAAATGCCTGCCATAAAGCCGCGTCGAAGCCTGTTATTTATTCCGGCTAACCGCCCCGACCGTTTTGATAAAGCCCTGAATAGCGGGGCTGATATGGTCTGTCTGGAGCTGGAAGACGGGGTGGCCTTTGCCCAGAAAGATATGGCCCGCAGCAATATGGTGGATTTTTTTACCAAACGTCCCGGCTTGCCAGCCTATCCCGAAATTCTGGTGCGAATAAATGGGCTGGAAGAGGCAGAAGGCGCAGCTGATCTGGAGGCGATACTGGCCTTGCCGCAAAAACCGGCTGCCCTGATGATCCCGAAAATCAGAACACCGGAACAGATATCTGTACTGGATAAAAAACTGGTTGCCCATGCCTCGGATATGGCGATGCATTTGCTGATCGAAACAGCCGAAGCCCTGGAATATGCCAGCGCCATCGCATCTGCCAGCCCGCGCATTGAAATGCTGTTATTTGGCGGGGTGGATCTGGCAACAGAATTACGGGCAACTACCGGCTGGGATGCCATGCTTTATGCACGCGCAAGGGTGGTTCATGCGGCCGTGCTGGCCGGTCTGGATTTGATGGATATGCCCTATCTGGCCGTCGATGACCCGGACGGGCTGGCCGCCGAGGCGAGCCGCGCACGCGATATGGGCTATGGCGGCAAGGCAGCTATCCATCCTGTTCAGGTGACAGGCATAAATACAGTCTTTACCCCCGCCCCGGAAGAGGTTGAAAATGCCCGGCGCATTTTGGCGGCCTACCGCGATGCGCCCACCGGGGTTGTGGTGGTGGATGGCCGGCTGGTCGAAAAGCCGGTTATTTTAAAAATGCAGCATATTCTGGCTATTGCCGAGGCGGTTCAGGCCTAATGGCCGGTAAAGTTCGGCTTGCGCTTTTCATTAAAGGCCGCCACCCCTTCCAGCCTGTCTTTGGTTGGAACCGCACGGTTATAGGCTTCAATTTCAAAGGCCAGACCATCGGCCAGAGACATATTCATACCCCGTGTAATGGCCTGTTTGGCCTGGCGCACCGCAATCGGGCCATTATCGGCAATTTGCCGCGCGATATTTTCTGTTTCTGCCAATAGCTGATCGCCCTCAAAGACCGCATTGACCAGACCCCAGCTATGGGCATCTTCGGCACTAAAGACACGGCCCGATAAAATCAGCTCTTTGGCACGACGCTCGCCAATAGCACGCGATAGATTTTGGGTTCCGCCTGCCCCCGGGATAATGCCCAGCTTTACCTCTGTCTGGGCAAAACGGGCATGACGGGCGGCATAGACAAAATCGGCTATTGCCGCCAGCTCGCACCCGCCGCCATAGGCCGCGCCATTTACCGCAGCGATAATCGGAACAGGACAGCCCATAATGGCTCTGACCATTCGCTCATAGACCAGATGCTGGGCTTGCCATTGGGCATCGCTCATGCCATTGCGCTCTTTTAAATCCCCGCCTGCACAAAAGGCCTTATCACCGCTGCCAGTTAGAATCACCGCGCGGCAGGAGCCAAAATTCAGGGAAAATTCTTCAAAAAAGGTGACCATTTCTGTGGCCATTTGGGTGTTAAAGGCATTGGCTGCTTCCGGGCGATGCATTTCCACCTTTACTATATGCGGGTCTAGCAATGTCAGGTTCAGCGTATCATAGGATTTTGTTATGGCCGGGCATATCATCTGAAAAGCGCTCTTTTTATCGATTAGGAAAATTTTTACGTTTTTTTGATGATTAGCCTTTAATGATGCTTGTCAAGCCTTTGCCATCGCCAATATGATTTATAAATCTATTCATCTATTTCCAGCACATAGTCAGATAAGGGAAGAATGTCGTGACAGGACTTGAAAATGAGCTTGAAGGCATAACCGTTATTTCGGTAGAGCAGGCAGTTGCCGGGCCCTATTGCGGAATGTTGCTGGCCGATGCGGGCGCACGGGTCATAAAGGTAGAGCGTCCGGGCGGGGATTTTGCCCGTATTTATGACCGCTGGGCAGATGGCGATAGTGCGATTTTTATCTGGCTGAACAGGGGCAAGGAATCCATTTGCCTGGATATGAAATCAGACGCAGATATGGCGCTATTGGGGCGGATGATAGAAGGGGCAGATGTGTTGCTGAGCAATCTGGCACCCGGGGCGATGGAACGTTACGGGCTGACAGGCGAGATTTTGCGGCAAAAAAACCCCGGCCTGATTACCTGTATGCTGTCTGGCTACGGCAGAGAGGGCAAAGCCGGGCGCAAAAAAGCCTATGATTTTCTGGTACAGGCCGAAAGCGGGGTAGTGGCGGTCACCGGCACCCCGGAAGAGCCGGTTCGGGTCGGCATTTCCATGACAGATTTATCCACCGGACTAACCGCCTTTTCCGCTATATTAAGGGCGCTGCATCAACGCGCCCGTACCGGCAAGGGGGTGGATTTACAGGTCAATATGTTTGATGTGATGACCGACTGGATGAATATGGCCTTGCTGGGCTATCGCTATTCCGATGTGCCGCCGCAACGCTATGGGCTAACCCACGGTTTTGTCGCCCCTTATGGTGCCTATCATACCAGGGATGGCCGCCAGGTGATGTTGTCTATTCAAAATGACCGCGAGTGGAAGGATTTTTGTTTGCAGGTGTTACAGCAGCCAGAGCTGGTCGATGACCCGCGCTATAAGCATAATCCGGAACGCTATAAAAACCGGGTCGCGCTGGCCGAGATTATCAATCAGGCCTTTGCCGCCCATGACAAGGATGTCATTATCGATATGCTGGAAGAAACCCGTATCGCCTGTGCCAGCCTGAACTCGGTCGAAGAAGTCTCGGCGCATGAATTTCTGCAAAACAGAACTGTGCAGATGGGCGATAAAATTATCGATATTGCAGATTTACCTGTACGCCGGGCAAATGGCTCGGTCACCCGTGCACCTGTTCTGGATGAAGATGGGGCAAAAATAAGAGAGGAATTTAATTAATGGACTACCCCCTGGATCATCCCGAAATCCGCGATGGTATTCGCCGGCTTTGTGCTGATTTTGATAATCGCTACTGGCAGGAATGTGATGCAAGTGATGCCTATCCGGCCGCGTTTGTAGAGGCGCTGACCAAGGCAGGCTATCTGGCTGCGCTGATCCCGGAAGCCTATGGCGGGATGGGCTTGCCGCTATCTGCCGGGGCGGCGATTCTGGAAGAAATTCACCGCTCGGGCGGCAATGCAGCGGCCTGTCATGCCCAAATGTACACAATGGGGACAATCTTGCGTCATGGCAATGATGCACAGAAACAAAAATATCTGCCAGAGATTGCCGAAGGTAAATTGCGCCTGCAAGCCTTTGGCGTGACCGAACCGACAAGCGGTACAGATACAAGCGCCTTGCGCACCACCGCCAGACTTGAGGGCGATACATATATTGTCAATGGCCAGAAAATCTGGACATCGCGTGCCGAATATTCCGATTTGATGGTGTTGCTGGCACGTACCAGCCCGGTACCGGAAGGCGGGCGAAAGACAGATGGGCTATCTGTTTTGCTGGTGGATATGCGCGAGGTGCGCGGCGATAGCCTGACTATCCGGCCTGTGCCGACCATGATGAACCATGCGACCACGCAAATCTTTTTCGATGATATGCCTGTGCCAGCTGAAAATCTGATCGGCGAGGCAGGCAAAGGGTTTCGCTATATCCTGAGCGGTATGAATGCCGAGCGGATGCTGATCGCTGCTGAATGTATTGGCGATGCCAAATGGTTTATTGAAAAAGCCCGTGATTATGGCTGCGAGCGTGAGGTGTTTGGTCGCCCGATTGCCCAAAATCAGGGAGTGCAATTTCCGATTGCCAAAGCCTATTCCGAAATGCGCGGGGCAGAATTAATGTTGCAAAAAGCCCTTAGTCTGTATGAAGAAGGGGGCAATCCGGGCGAAGAGGCCAATCTGGCAAAAATGCAATCAGCAGATGCCTCATGGTCAGCAGCAGAAGCCTGTATCCAGACCTTTGGCGGTTTCGGTTTTGCCCGGGAATATGATGTGGAACGCAAATATCGTGAAGCCCGCCTTTATCAGGTCGCGCCTATTTCAACCAATCTGATTCTCAGTTATGTGGGCGAGCATGTTTTGAAAATGCCGCGCTCTTACTAGCACATTAAGGTGAGGCTAACATTAGATGAGACTTGTTTAAAAATTGCTCTGGGGGGCAAATTTTGCCAGACTGGTAAGGCTGGAGATAAAGCGTTGTTGGGGGAGTGTCATGTCAAATTGTTGTAGCTATGATCTGGTAGAATGGGGCAAGCCTTTTGCCCGCCGTGCGCGCAGCCGCCCTGATATTCCAGACAAAGCGGTTTGGGTGAAAATAACGGCCGCCGGCCTGTGCCATTCTGATTTGCATATCAAAAAGGGATTTATGGATTTAGGCCAGAAGGGTAAGCTGACCTTTACCCAGCGCGGGGCGGTACTGCCCTTGACCCTGGGGCATGAAATTGCCGGCATTGTCGAAGAGGTGGGCAGCGATGTAAAGACTGTTCAGCCCGGCCAGCAAGTAGTTGTCTTTCCCTGGATCGGCTGTGGCAGCTGCCTTGCCTGTT
>JAURQT010000110.1 GCA_030835985.1 Alphaproteobacteria bacterium | reverse complement strand
ACATCCCGAATAGAGGTCACGGTAAAGCCGATTGCCTGAAGGGCGCGCAATGCAGATTCGCGCCCCGAACCAGGCCCCTGAACTTCAACATCTACCGATTTTACCCCATGTTCAGCTGCTTTTTTACCGGCATCTTCTGCGGCCATCTGTGCCGCAAACGGGGTGGATTTACGTGAACCTTTAAAACCCATTGTCCCGGCAGATGACCAGGCGATGGTGTTACCCTGAACATCCGAGATGGTGATCATGGTATTGTTAAAGGTCGAATTTACGTGCGCGATACCATTGGTAATATTTTTACGCTCGCGGCGGCGCACTCGTGCTTGTGAAGGTTGCTTTGCCATTTGTCCTGCTCTTATGCCCTGTTATTTTTTCTTACCAGCAATCGCTTTTGCCGGGCCTTTGCGAGTACGCGCATTTGTATGCGTACGTTGGCCACGAACTGGTAAATTACGACGATGACGCAGGCCGCGCAAACAGCCTAAATCCAGATAACGTTTGATATCCATAGAGGTCTTACGGCGCAAATCCCCTTCGACCAGATAATCTGCATCGATAAGATCGCGCAGCTTGTCCAGCTCATCTTCCGTCAATTCATTAATCCGGCGCTCAGCGGCAATGCCAGCCTTGCTACAGATAGATTGCGCACTGGTTGTACCAATCCCGTGAATATAGGTTAGGGCGATTTCGACCCGCTTTTTAGTTGGTATATTTACACCAGCAATTCGTGCCACTGGCCTCTCCTTTACAATGTTGACAGCCTATACTGCCTTTCACATTTTCATTTACTTGTGTTACACGGCGCCTAACCAAAGGTTCCGCATTATATGGTTTTGCCTGCCAAGGTCAAGCGACGCTATTCAGGCAAGCCTCAATCTGTTTATTCACCTCTTCTACCGACTGCATGCCATCTATCGTCACTAACTGTCCTTTATCCTCATAATACGGCAGAACAGGGGCTGTATTATCGTGATAGACCTTTAGGCGTGCGGCCAGCACTTCTGCATTATCATCGCTTCTGGCGCCGCCTGTTTCGGCTGCCCGCTTTTCGATACGTGCAAAAAGGGCGTTTTCATCCACTCTGATTTCTATTACGCTATCCAGCGATATCTGCTTATCGCCAAACATTGCATCCAGGGCTTGTGCCTGTGCAACCGTGCGCGGAAACCCGTCCAGAATAACGCCGTTCCTGCAATCATCTGCTTCCATACGCTCGGCAATCATACCGATCATAATATCGTCCGATACCAGCTTGCCCGCATCCATGATTTCTTTGGCTTGCAAGCCTAACTCTGTGCCTGCGGCAATGGCGGCACGCAACATATCGCCTGTGGAAAGCTGCACCATCCCTCTGGATTGAACCAGAAATTCAGCCTGTGTGCCCTTGCCTGCGCCCGGAGGGCCAAAAAGAATGATATTCATCTATTACGCCCCCGCAATTTGGATTTCTTGATAAGCCCTTCATATTGATGGGCCAGCATATGCGATTGTATCTGCGAGACCGTATCCAGTGTTACGGTGACCACAATCAACAACGAAGTACCCCCAAAATAAAACGGGATAGCATAAGAGCTGATGAGAATTTCCGGCAAGATACAAACCGCTGAAAGATAGGCCGCACCCAAAACCGTCAGGCGTGTCAGCACATAATCCAGATAATCTGCGGTAGGCTGGCCAGGGCGAATACCCGGCACATAACCGCCATTACGGCGCAGATTATTTGCGGTGTCTTCCGGGTTAAAGACAATCGCGGTATAGAAAAAGGCGAAAAACACAATCAGGCCAATATAAATCGCCAGATAAAGCGGCTGGCCACGGCCCAATAGGGCGTTCAATGTTACCAGCCATTCCGCCCCGCCATCCTGGCCACCTGACAGATTGATGATGGAAACCGGCATCAACAATAATGAAGAGGCAAAAATAGGCGGAATAACACCGGGGACATTGATTTTCAGCGGCAGGTGCTGGGCTTCGCCGCCAAATACCTTTGCGCCATGCTGGCGTTTTGGATACTGGATCAGGATTTTACGCAAAGAACGTTCGATAAAGACGATAAAGGCAATCACCGCTACCGCCATAACAAAAACAGCAACAATCAGAAAGGCGGATAAAGCCCCTGTCCGGCCAAGCTCCAGCGTCCCGACCAAAGCAGAAGGCACTTCGGCAACAATGCCGCTAAAGATGATAAGAGAGATACCATTGCCAACGCCTCGGCTGGTGATTTGCTCGCCCAGCCACATCAGGAATAAGGTACCGCCGACCAGTGTGACAACGGTTGTCAGACGGAAAAACAGGCCTGGATCCTGGACAATTGTACCAGAGGCTTCCAGTGCGGCAGCAATGCCATACCCCTGGAAAGAGGCCAGTAACACGGTCAAATACCGGGTATATTGGTTGATTTGCTTGCGCCCGGCTTCCCCATCTTTTTTCATCGCTTCCAGCGATGGTACAATAGCGGTCATCAGCTGCATGATAATCGCAGCGGTGATATAGGGCATAATATTCAGGGCAAAAATGGTCATCCGGCCAAGTGCACCGCCAGAGAACATATCAAACATACCCAAAATGCCGGTGGATTGCTGGCTAAACACATCTGCCAGCGCAACGGGATCAATCCCCGGCAGAGGAATAAATGTTCCCAGCCGATAGATAATAAGCGCACCAACGGTAAAGAGCAGACGACGTCTTAAATCATCTGCCTTTCCCAGAGCACCGAGGCCAAAGCCCTGATTTGCCATTGTGGATTGCGCCATTGCTATACCTGATATCCTAACGCCTGAACTTATTCACTTGCCACTGCCGGCAAAACAATCTTGCCGCCAGCCTTTTCCACGGCAGCAATCGCAGATTGCGATGCGCCAGCGGCATGTAACTCAACTTTGGCTTTCAGCTCGCCCTTGGCCAGGATACGCACCCCCTCGCGTGCCTTCGAGATAACACCGGCCTCTACCAGAACGCCGGCATCAATCGGCTTTTTGCTGTCCAGCTTGCCGGCATCAATCGCTGTCTGGATGCGGCCAATATTTACTTCCACATAGTCTTTGCGGAAAATATTATTAAAGCCACGCTTTGGCAGGCGTCTGTGAATAGGCATTTGACCGCCTTCAAAGCCTTTAATAGCGACCCCTGAACGGGCTTTCTGACCCTTGTGACCAGAACCAGAGGTTTTACCGCGACCAGAGCCAATACCCCGGCCAACGCGCTTGCGATTGCGGGTCGCCCCGTCATTTTCTCTAATTTCGTTCAGTTTCATCTTCAACAGGCTCCTGCCCTAAAAAATTCCTGATAATCCCTGATATTTGGAAAAGCGGAGCCTCTAGGCCTCGCCTTCTACCTTTACCAGATGCCTTACCTTGTTGATCATGCCGCGAACCGCTGGTGTATCTTCCAGCTCGCTTGTACGACCGATTTTATTCAGCCCAAGCCCAATAAGGGTTTTGCGCTGTGATCCCTCGCGTCCGATAGGACTGCGTGTCTGTACGACTGTTACTGTATTCTTGGCCATTTCGCTCACCTGTCTTGTCTGTTTAAGAAGCAGCAGCCTGCTCGGATGTCTTGCCCAGAATGTCCGCTACCTTGCGGCCACGCTTTGAGGCAACAGAGCGCGGTGCCTGAATCTTTTTCAAGCCAACAAAGGTTGCTTTGATCATGTTATGCGGGTTGGACGTGCCGATAGACTTGCCCACAATATCCTGAACACCAAGAGCTTCGAAAACCGCACGCATTGGGCCACCTGCAATGATACCTGTACCGGCTGGGGCAGAGCGCAGCTGAACCCGGCCAGCCCCGTAACGACCCAGAATATCGTGATGCAATGTACGCCCGTCCCGCAGGGGGATGCGCACCATATCACGCTTGGCGTTATCGGTAGCCTTACGGATAGCTTCAGGCACTTCTTTTGCCTTGCCGGTACCAAACCCGACGCGGCCCTTGCCATCGCCCACCACAACCAAAGCAGCAAAGCCGAAACGACGGCCACCTTTTACCACTTTTGCTACACGGTTGATGCCAACAAGCTTTTCAATCAGCTCTGGTTCTTCTCTGAGAGAGGCCTGATCCGCTCTGTCATTATTGCGTGCCATTCCTATGCTCCTTTAAAACTCAAGACCAGCTTCACGCGCTGCATCTGCAAGCGCCTTCACCCGGCCATGATACATGAAACCGCCTCTGTCAAAGACGACTGTTTTCAACCCTTTTTTCAGCGCGCGCTCGCCCACCGCCTTGCCGATAGCAGCAGCAGCAGGAATATCCGAGCCTGTCTTGCCCGCTTTTTTGAAATCGACATCCAGTGTAGATGCAGCGACCAATGTTTCCCCTTTGGCATCATCAATGATCTGTGCATAGATGTGCTGAGAGGTGCGATGAACGGACAGACGAGGCTGACCATTGGCCTTTTTCTTGAGGCTGGCGCGGTTACGCTGACGACGCCTCTCAAACATTTCCCGTGTGCTCAACATATTATCTATCCTTACTTCTTCTTGCCTTCTTTGCGTACAATATGCTCTTCGGCAAATTTCACACCCTTGCCCTTGAAAGGCTCAGGTGGACGTTTTGCACGAATTT
>JAURQT010000012.1 GCA_030835985.1 Alphaproteobacteria bacterium | reverse complement strand
CAGTCCACAAACGAGATCGTTAATACAGCGAAACGTACAGGCGCGAATGTCCGTGGCCCTATCCCTCTGCCGACCAATATGCGTCGCTTTACCGTATTGCGCGGCCCGCACGTGGACAAAAAGAGCCGGGAACAGTTTGAAATGCGCACCCATAAGCGTCTTTTGGACATTATTGATCCAACACCACAGACCGTAGATGCGCTGATGAAGCTGGATCTGGCCGCTGGTGTGGATGTTGAAATTAAATTGTAGGCCATTTGGCTGTTAGTTAAGAGGAAGTGCATTATGCGTAGCGGTGTAATTGCCAGAAAAGTTGGAATGACCCGGGTTTTTAATGACGCCGGTGAACATCTTCCAGTAACTGTTCTGCAGTTGGAAAATCTACAGGTTGTTGCCATAAAAACAGCAGAGCGGGACGGGTATGTCGCGTTGCAGCTGGGCGCAGGTCAGGCCAAGGTTAAGAATGTTTCCAAAGCCATGCGTGGTCATTTTGCCAAAGCATCTGTGCTGCCAAAGCGCAAGCTGGCAGAATTCCGTGTGAGCGATGATGCGGTTCTGGAAGTGGGCGCTACTTTAGGCGCTAATCACTATGTTGCCGGCCAGATGGTCGATGCGGTGGGTATTTCGCAAGGTAAGGGTTTTGCCGGTGCGATGAAACGGCATAATTTTGGCGGACTTCGCGCCTCGCACGGTGTGTCTATCTCGCATCGCTCCCACGGCTCAACCGGTCAGTGTCAGGATCCGGGCAAAGTGTTCAAGGGCAAGAAAATGGCCGGTCACATGGGCGCAAGCCGCGTGACGACCCAAAACCTGAAGATAGTATCTGTGGATACAGAAGATAATCTGATTTTGGTACATGGGGCTATTCCAGGGTCTAAAAATGGCTGGGTGTTGCTGTCAGATGCGCTGAAAAAAGCGCTACCTGAGGAAGCCCCGTTCCCGGCTGGCCTGGTTGGGGATGTGGCGCCAGGTGATGTGGCTCCAGGGGATGTGCCGGCTGAACAGGCTGTTGGGGAAGAAGCCCCGGCCGGTGAGGCAGTAGCAGAAGAAACAGCTGAACAGGCACCAGTTGCTGAAAACGCAGATGTTGAAAAGAAGGATGCGTCTGATGAAGGTTGAAGTTAAAACAATCGACAATCGCAAAAAAGGGGACATCGAACTGTCCGACAGTATCTTTGCGATTGAGCCACGTGCAGATATCGTTGCCCGTGTGGTAAAATGGCAGCTGGCCAAGCGCCGCGCCGGTACCCATCAGGTAAAAGAGCGCAGTGATGTGTCCAAGACAGGGGCAAAAATGTTCCGTCAAAAGGGCACAGGGCGCGCACGTGCCGGTAATGGTTCTGTCTCGCAGTTTCGTGGCGGCGGTGTGGTACATGGGCCGGTTGTTCGTGACCACGGTCATTCCCTGCCCAAGAAGGTGCGCAAGCTGGGTATGCGCTCGGTGCTGTCTGCCAAGATGGCAGCCGGTCAGCTAATAATTCTGGATGATGCAAAATCTGATGGCAAGACAGCTGATTTGCGCGCAAAGCTGGCCAAGCTGGGCGCAACAAATGCGCTGGTTCTGACAGGCGAGAATGTGGATACCGGTTTTTCCCGTGCCGCAGCAAATATTCCGCTGGTAGATGTGCTGCCACAGCAGGGTGCAAATGTTTATGATATGGTGCGCCGCGATGTGCTGGTGCTTTCACGTGATGCAGCAAATTACCTTGAGGAGCGCCTGAAATGAGTATCCGCCCCCGCAAGCGCGTAGAAACAAAAATTAGCCAGATCCAGGCATATGAAACTATTGTACGCCCTCTGATTACTGAAAAGGCAACCATGGGCAACGAGCATGGCCAGGTGTCTTTTGTGGTGGCGATGAGCGCGACCAAGCCAGAAATTAAGGCAGCGGTTGAAATGCTGTTCAACGTCAAGGTAATGGCTGTAAACACCTCTATCCTTAAGGGTAAGACAAAGATGTTCAAAGGCCGTAAAGGTCGCCGTACAGATACCAAGAAAGCAATCATAACACTGGCCGAAGGTCAGGTTATCGATATGATGGGAGCGTAAGAGCGATGGCGTTAAAGAGTTTTAATCCAACCACCCCTAGCCAGCGCAATCTTATCCTTGTTGATAAGTCTGATCTGTATAAGGGCAAGCCGGTCAAAAAGCTGACCGAGGGTTTGTCAAAGACAGGCGGGCGCAATAATTCAGGCCATGTTACCGCATGGCAGCGTGGCGGCGGTCACAAGCGTAAATATCGCATGGTAGATTTCAAGCGCACCAAGCAGGATATGACTGCCACGGTTGAGCGTATTGAATATGATCCTAACCGCACCGCCTTTATCGCACTTATCAGTTATGAAGATGGCGAGCAGTCCTATATCCTTGCCCCGCAGCGTCTGGCGGTAGGCGATAAGGTAGAAGCAGGGCCAAAGGCAGATATAAAGCCGGGCAATGCATTGCCAATGGCCAATATCCCTGTCGGTACGCTCATTCATAATGTCGAATTAAAGCCAGGCAAGGGCGGGCAGCTGGCGCGTTCTGCTGGTACCTATGTCCAGCTGGTTGGCCGCGATCGTGGCCATGCTATCTTGCGTCTGGCTTCTGGTGAAGTGCGCCTGGTGCGGGCAGAATGTATGGCCTCTATCGGGGCGGTATCCAACCCTGACCAGCAAAATATCAAAATCGGTAAGGCTGGTCGTAATCGCTGGCTTGGCAAGCGTCCTCATGTTCGCGGCGTTGTGATGAACCCGATTGATCACCCGCATGGTGGTGGTGAAGGCCGGACTTCTGGTGGTCGTCACCCTGTTACCCCCTGGGGTAAGCCAACCAAGGGCAAGCGTACACGTAATAACAAGAAAACTGACCGCATGATCGTGCGTCGTCGCAAGCCGTAAGGAGTTTTATGAGGTTATGGCACGTTCTGTTTGGAAAGGCCCGTTTGTCGATAGCTATCTGCTGAAAAAAGCAGAAGTTGCACAAGCATCCGGCCGTAATGATGTGATTAAAATCTGGTCTCGCCGTTCAACAATTCTTCCGCAATTTGTTGGGCTGACCTTTGGGGTCTATAACGGCAAGAAACATATTCCGGTCGCTGTATCAGAAGATATGGTTGGCCATAAATTTGGTGAGTTTGCGCCTACCCGTACCTATTACGGTCATGCCGCAGATAAAAAAGCAAAGCGATAGGTAGAGATTATGGGTAAGCCTTCATCCCCACGCAAAAGAGCCGATAACGAAGCACAGGCTGTGCTACGTAATCTGCGTATCAGCCCGCAAAAGCTGAATCTGGTTGCTTCTATGATTCGCGGCATGGATGCCAATAAAGCGATTGCCACCTTGTCTTTTTCGCGCCGCCGTATTGCCGGTGATGTGAAAAAGGTGCTGCAATCTGCCATTGCCAATGCGGAAAATAATCATTCTCTGGATGTTGATCGTCTTTTTGTAAAAGAGGCACATGTCGGCAAGGGTATCGTTATGAAGCGTTTCCATGCCAGAGCCAGAGGGCGCGGTGCACGTGTATTAAAGCCATTTTCACACCTGACAATTATTGTTAGTGAAAAAGAGGAGCAGGTTTAATGGGTCAGAAAGTTAAGCCAATTGGCCTGCGGGTCGGTATTAACCGTACATGGGATTCACGCTGGTATGCGGATCGCAATTATGGCGATTTGTTGCATAAGGATTTGGAACTCCGCGACCATTTAATGGATCGCCTCAAGCAGGCTGGCATCAGCCGCGTGGTGATAGAGCGTCCAGCCGGACGGGCGCGTGTGACCATCTATGCCGGTCGCCCTGGTCTGATTATCGGTAAAAAAGGCCAGGATATTGAAAAGCTGCGCGCGGATCTCTCAAAGATGGCAAAGACCGAGGTTAGCCTGAATATTGTTGAGGTTCGCAAGCCCGAGATTGATGCCAAGCTGGTTGGCGAGAATATTGCCCAGCAGCTGGAACGCCGGGTCGGTTTCCGCCGCGCCATGAAGCGGGCAGTGCAATCTGCCATGCGTCTGGGTGCACTGGGGGTTCGGATTAATTGTGCTGGCCGTTTGGGCGGTGCAGAGATTGCACGTACTGAATGGTATCGCGAAGGGCGCGTGCCATTGCATACATTACGGGCAGAAGTTGATTATGGTGAGGCAACGGCACAGACCACTTATGGTGCTATCGGTATCAAGGTCTGGGTCTTTAAGGGCGAAGTGATTGGGCATGACCCAATGGCACAGGACAAGCGCCTGGCCGAGCAAACATCTTCACCAGCCACACGCGGCAACGCTTAAGGGTAGTAGGAGAAACAGTCGATGCTTTCGCCAAAACGTACAAAATTCCGCAAGGCGCATAAGGGGCGTATTCACGGCAATTCCAAAGGTGGAACCAGCCTGAACTTTGGGGCTTATGGCCTGAAGGCAATGTCCCCGGAACGGATTACCGCGCGCCAGATTGAGGCGGCTCGCCGGGCCATCACACGCCATTTGCGCCGTACTGGCCGTCTATGGATCCGGGTATTTCCTGATGTGCCTGTATCCTCAAAGCCTGCCGAAGTGCGGATGGGTAAAGGTAAGGGTTCGCCAGAATTTTGGGTAGCACGTGTTGCACCTGGCCGGATCATGTTTGAACTTGACGGTGTGTCATGGGAGCTTGCACAGGAAGCCTTTAAGCTTGCTGCTGCAAAACTGCCTATTGATACAAAAATCGTCCGCCGCCTTGGCGATAGCGACTAGTCGCTGAGGAGAAGAGGGTAGTTATGGCAACTGTAAAAGCTGAAACATTTCGTGCCAATTCCGGCGATGAGCTGAAGGCAAAGCTGGTGGAGCTGAAAAAAGAGCAGTTCAATCTGCGCTTCAGACAGGCATCCGGCGAATTGGAAAATCCGGCACGCATGAAATCTGTGCGCCGCGAGATTGCACGCATCAAGACGGTGCTGGGTGAGCAGAACGCCGCCAGCGCAAACTCAGAAGGGTAGAGAACATGCCAAAGCGTATTATGCAGGGCACAGTCGTTAGTGACAAGGCAGACAAGACCGTTGTTGTGCGCGTTGAACGCCGCATCATGCACCCTGTCTATAAGAAATTTATCACCACTTCCAAAAAGTTCGCCGCCCATGATGCGGAGAACCGGGCGAAGGCAGGGGATCAGGTCAGCATCCGTGAATGCACCCCTATCTCGAAGAATAAATCTTTTGAAGTCGTCTATGACGACGCAGCCAAATAGGTAAGAGGAGCGTTTTGTTATGATTCAGATGCAGTCTAACCTAGAGGTCGCTGATAATTCAGGTGCGCGCCGGGTACAATGTATCAAGGTTCTGGGTGGTTCCGGGCGTAAAATTGCCGGCGTCGGGGATATTATTGTGGTTTCTGTTAAAGAAGCTATCCCGCGCGGCAAGGTGAAAAAGGGTGATGTATATCGCGCTGTCATCGTTCGTACCGCCAAGGAAATCCGCCGCAATGATGGTACAGCTATCCGTTTTGATAAAAACGCAGCTGTATTGTTAAACAAACAGAATGAGCCAATCGGTACCCGTATTTTCGGGCCTGTTACCAGAGAATTGCGGTCACGTAATTTTATGAAGATTGTCTCTTTGGCACCGGAGGTTTTGTAAGATGGCTCAGCCAGCAAAGCAGAAATTCAAAATCAAAAAGGGCGATCAGGTTATCGTAAACACCGGCAAGGATAAAGGCCGCACCGGTGAGGTGATAGAAGTGCGCCCGTCAGAAGCACGGGTTAAAGTGCAAGGGATTAATATGGTCAAGCGTCACAGACGCCCAACCCAGACAAACCCTGGCGGTATTGATCAGATGGAAGCACCGCTTCATATCTCGAATGTGTCGCTGATCGACCCGGATTCAGGTAAGGCCACGCGTGTTGGGTACAGCACCGAAGATGGCAAGAAAGTTAGAATTGCCAAAAAATCTGGCAAGGCTATTGGTTAAAGGAAGCTGAGATGAAAACGCGTCTTGAAGAACATTATCTGACGGCTGTTCGCCCAGCACTTGTTGAAAAATTCGGGTATAAAAACCCGCATCAAGTACCACATATTGAAAAAGTGGTTATCAACATGGGTGTAGGTAGCGCAGTTCGGGATTCCAAGAAAATTGAACATGCGGTTAGCGATATGACAGCGATTGCTGGCCAGAAGCCCATTGTTACCAGAGCCAAAAAGGCAAATGCTGCCTTTAAGCTGCGCGAAGGTATGGCAATTGGCTGTAAGGTAACCTTGCGCGCGGATAGAATGTATGAATTTCTAGATCGCCTGGTTACGGTGGCACTGCCGCGTGTTCGGGACTTCCGGGGATTAAATGGCAAGAGCTTTGACGGGTCAGGCAATTACGCCATGGGCATCAAGGAACAAATCGTATTTCCGGAAATCGAATATGATAAGGTCGATGAAGTTCGCGGTATGGACATCATCGTTGTCACAAGCGCAAAGACGGATGATGAGGCTCGCGAATTGCTGCGCGGTATTCAATTCCCCTTTGTTAACGCTTAATAAACAGCCTGGACGAGAAGGATTAGATAATCATGGCCAAGAAAAGTGCTGTTGAAAAAAATAACCGCCGTATGCGCAAGGTTGCTGCCAGAAGCGCACGCCGCGAGGCGTTACGTGCCATGGCGCGTGACAAGAATCTGTCAATGGAAGAGCGTTTTGCTGCTTCGTGCAAATTGGCACAGGAACCACGCGATAGCGCACGTATTCGTGTTCGCAATCGTTGCATGGTAACTGGCCGTCCACGCGGTTATTACCGTAAATTGAAAATGTCTCGTATCGCCTTGCGTGATTTGGCCTCATTCGGCCAGGTTCCGGGCGTCGTGAAATCTAGCTGGTAAGAAGAGGAGCGATTACAATGTCAATGAGTGATCCGCTCGGTGATATGATCACCCGTATTCGTAACGGACAAGCTGCCCGTAAATCTGTTGTGTCTTCACCGGCATCGCGTTTACGCTCGAACGTCCTTGATGTGTTAAAGCGGGAAGGCTATATCCGCGATTATTCTTCTGTGGAAATTCGCAAAGGCCTGTCCGAGTTGCAAATTGAGCTGAAATACCATGATGGCGATCCGGTTATTTCCGAGATCAAGCGTGTATCGACACCTGGTCGCCGGGTGTATCGCGGCATCAAGGATTTGTCACGGGTCTATAACGGTCTCGGCATTGCTATCCTGTCAACACCGCAAGGGGTGCTTTCTGATATTGAAGCCCGCAATGCGAATGTTGGCGGCGAAGTGCTTTGCCAGGTATTTTAAGGGGAGGGTTGTCTATGTCACGTGTCGGAAATGCACCAATTACCCTGCCAGATGGCGTGAACATCAGCACAGATGGCGCTGTTCTTACTGCCAGAGGTAGCAAGGGGGAATTATCCATGAATGTGCCATCCAATGTGGATGTCAAAATCGAGGATAATATCGTTACAGTAAAGCCGCATAAAAAAGATATCGCTGGCAGAGCCATTTGGGGTACAACCCGCGCCAATATTCATAATCTGGTCACCGGCGTTGCCACCGGCTTTACCCGCAATTTGGAAATTAACGGGGTGGGGTATCGTGCGGCTATGCAGGGGAACAAGCTGCAGCTCAATCTTGGCTATAGCCACCCTGTAGAAATGGATATTCCAGCTGGTCTGTCGGTAAAGGTTGAAAATAATACCAAAATCGAAATCACTGGTGCAGATAAGCAACTTTTGGGTCAGTTTGCTTCGGAAATTCGTGCAAAACGTCCACCTGAGCCTTTCAAGGGCAAGGGTGTGAAATTTGCCGAAGAGCATATTGTACGCAAAGAAGGCAAGAAGAAGTAAGGATAGATATTATGTTGAGCACACGGGAAATGTTTGAGAGGCGTCGTCAGCGTAACCGCGCCAGCCTCAAGAAAAACGCCAATGGTCAGCCTCGTCTGTCCGTTCATCGCACCTCTCAGCACATCTATGCACAGATCATTGATGATGCCAAAGGGGAAACACTGGTCGCTGCATCTACACTGGATGTCGATTTCAAAAAAGCGGGCAAGACAGGCTCGGATATTCCTGCTGCTGCTGCTATCGGCAAGGCGGTGGGCGAGCGCGCGCTGAAAAAAGGGTTG
>JAURQT010000109.1 GCA_030835985.1 Alphaproteobacteria bacterium | reverse complement strand
GGTCATACGGATATGTCTGGCGGGGATATCGGACAAATTAAGGCTACTTTGAAAATAGAATAAGTAAGAAATGGAGGCCCGGACCGGAATTGAACCGATGTACACGGTTTTGCAAACCGCTGCATAACCACTCTGCCACCGGGCCTTAACGCAATGACTAGCCAGATGGATGTACGTCAAAGCTTGCAGAAGGTCAATAAAAGGGCATGAAAAAAATTGCCTTTATGCGTTCCCCTTAAAAGGCAGGGGACAGATATTTTCAATGCTCTGGATTATCCTGCTTCCATGCAGGCCAAATCAGCGTTGAAACTTGCCAGCGATAGGCTTATAAGCATGATAGTTTAATAAAAAAGCACGTTTAAGGGGTGAAGGCATGAATGATATGCATTTCGACGCATTGCGCAAAGCCATGGTGGATAGCCAGATACGGCCGAATAAAGTGATTGATGACCGGGTTATCGCTGCGTTTATGTCTGTCCCGCGCGAACGGTTTGTGACCAAAAATCTGCAAAATATCGCCTATATTGATGAAGATATTCATCTAAGTGGCGGGCGCTTTATCCTGGAAGCGATGGTAATGGCCAGAATATTTCAGGCACTGGAACTTACCGCATCACATTCTGTGATGCTGGTCGGGGCAGGGACAGGCTATACAGCTGCTTTGTTGTCCTCGCTGGTAGAATCAGTTATCGCCATTGAAACACGCGCACAAATGGTGGAAAAAGCCCAGCAGATGGTTGCCGGCATGGATATCGGCAATGTGGCGATCATCAAAGCCAGATTACAGGACGGCTATGCTTCTGAAGCGCCCTATGATGCCATTATCATTGAAGGGGCCGTTGAATATATGCCGGAAACATTACTGGATCAGCTGGCAGATGGCGGCCGGCTGGCAGCTATCTGGCGGCCAGAAGGCGCACAGCTGGGAGAGGCCTGTTTCTGGCGCAAAACAGGCCAGGCGGTTTCCAGAACAGCCCTGTTTACCGCACAGGTTCCTGTACTGGATGAATTTAAAGCCAAACCAAAATTCTCTTTTTAAAGTATAGAAGAGATATCAGCTGGCGCTTTGTGGCTTGGTAAGCTGTCTTACCTGGTTTATAATCCGGCATGTTCTAACTCATCATCAGGTTTTCGCGTTTATGCTGATTGCTCTATCCACCCGTATAAAAGATATTTGCCTTGTGCAATCTGGCGCTTATGTTTTAACAGCTGGCTGGCTGTTACTCGCATCAGTGATTAGCCCTTTATCGGCTCAGACCGTCAATCCCGAGGACAGCCTGCGCGCAGGGCTTATCGCATCAAAGGTTCTGGAAGCAGAAAGACAGGCCTTTATCGTGGCACGCCAGGCGATAGCCACCAGCAATGCAAAAAATAATCTGACAGGCACCTTTGCCCTTAGCGGCTCGCATATTCAAACCGACAAAGCCGATACACCGGGCGGGTTTACTTCCAGCAATAGCCGTTCCGGGTCGGTCACGCTTAGAAAACAGATTTATGATTTTGGTGAGGCAGACAGCCGTATGGAATCTGCCCGCTATGGGCTGGATAGTGCGCGTGCGTCTTACCAAAGTTCCGAGCAACAGGTTATTTTAAATATTCTAACCGCACATCTAAATGTTATTACCGCGCGAAAGGCCTATGATATTCGTGCCAATAATACCAAAAGGCTGGCCGCGCAAACCGATGCAGAAAACATCAAGCTGGAGGCCGGGATATCTACCCCCACAAGGCTGGCAGAAGCAGAAGCACGATTAGCCCGTGCCAAATCAGACGAGATACAGGCGGCTGCCAATCTGCTGTCTGCTGAAGAGGCTTATCAGTCCCTTACAGGTCTGAATAATTATAATTTGCACCCGCTTACCCGGCAGACAGCCAATTTGCCAGCCACCATCGAGGAAGCCGAGCAAATCGCTGCTATGGAACACCCGCTTATTCTGTCTGGTCTGGCGGCCGAAAAACAGGCAGGCATCGAGTTTAAAATACTGAAAACCAGCTTGTTGCCAAAATTGAATTTCAGCCTGTCTGCGGTTCAAAATGACCAGCAAGGCACGTCAATGGACAAGGATGAGGTAACATCAAAGCTGGAATTTTCTACCCCTTTTCTGGTCACAGAAGGCTCGCGTGCGGCCGATAGGCGCGCTGCTGCCGGGGTAAGCCGTTCGCGCGCGCAATTGGCAGAAACCAGGCGCAATGTCCGCCTTGCTGCCCGAGAGGCTTTTCGCGATTATGAGGTAGCAAGAGCCCAGCTGGCCTCGGTAGAGGCAGAAATAAATGCCGCCCGCCTGGTCGCACAGGGTACTGCCAGCGAGGTGGAATATGGGCTTAAAACTTTTCTGGATCAGCTGGATGCCGAACAAAGCCTTTCCGATACCGAATTGCGGCTGGTACAAACACAAGAAGCGATTATCTTAAATAGCTATCGCTTGTTACAGGCAATCGGCCGGCTCTCGGTAGAGATGTTCCTGCCAGAAGATATTCTGCCTGCCCTGGATTCAATATCTGACCCTGCCAGTCGTTACCCTTTTATCATCGCGATACCTTCTAATAGCAGGGCTGAATAACCTCAATTTTTTCCCTGCTTTTACCACTATCACACAGAGCAGGGTGACTAAATATGCGCAAGCCAGCCGAAAATAGAATAGAAAGCCTTTTAGCCTCTATCGAGGGGTTGCACGCACAGGCTAATTACGCCAATAGCCAGCAAGCCCCTGCAGCCCAGCTGGTAAATCCCGGCAATGCAAATAGTGATGTGGTGCATCTGGATACTGTTTTGGCAAGCCGCACCGAAGATAACAGGCATCGCCCCCGAGCCAGCGGGCAAATAACACAAAAAACAGCCCGGATAGAAGAAGATGATTTTGATGCCAATCTTGCCAGGCTGATGCAGGATATTGCAAAACAAACGCCTGGTAAAAAGGATGAGCCTGTCCCTGAAACCCGTGCCAGCCTGGAAGATTTTGAAAAACAGGAAACAGGGCTGCCTCGCAAAACCCCTTATCTGGATAGCGATGATACCGATAGCCCGCATGATATCCGCACTGAAATTGACAGCCTGCTCGCCCCCTATCTGGATAGAAGCGCAAGTAAGGCAGTTCCGCGTTCAGCTCAGACCCCGGAGGTCGCTGATAATCAACCAAAATCATCCCCCGCTCATGGCGTGTTTGCGGATATCCCGGAAAAAACGATTGCCAGCCTCCTTACCGAGGCAGATTTGCAGGAATTAAACAGCTTTATCAAGCAGGAAATCAAACATCAGATTTCTATATGGGTGACACAAAATATTGAAAAGATCATCGAAGATTCCTTGCTTTCAGCTAGATCAAAGGCTAGGAATGCAAGTAGTGATACCCGCCCATAGGCCTGTCCATAGCGGGTAATTTTTTTTGACCGCTAGATGATGCTTGTCCGGACCCATGCTAGAGAAAAACTTTGACCCAAAATTAACTGAACGCCACTGGTACGAAAAAAGCGAGGATAGTGGTGTTTTTGCATGCGATCCGCTTTCCACAAATACGCCCTATACCATTATGATGCCGCCGCCAAATGTGACCGGCTCTTTGCATATGGGGCACGCCCTGACCTTTACCTTGCAGGATGTGCTTATCCGCTATCACAGGATGCGCGGCTATGATGCGCTCTGGCAGCCGGGGATGGATCATGCCGGTATCGCTACTCAAATGGTGGTAGAACGCCAGTTAGCAGAAAAAAATATCTCGCGCCGTGACCTGGGACGCGAGGCCTTTATTGAAAAAGTCTGGGAATGGAAGGCAGAATCCGGCGGGACTATCTTGCATCAGCAAAAACATATCGGGGTCAGCGCAGATTGGCAGCGTAGCCGCTTTACCATGGATGAAGGCCTGTCCAAAGCGGTACGCAAGGTGTTTGTCCGCCTGTATAAGGATGGGCTGATTTACCGGGATAAAAGGCTGGTAAACTGGGATCCTAAATTATTAACCGCCATTTCTGATCTGGAAGTGGAACAGCGCGAAGTTAACGGGCGGATGTGGCAGTTGCATTACCCGATAATAGATAGCGATGAGGTTATTAGCGTTGCCACCACTCGCCCGGAAACCATGTTTGGCGATATGGCGGTTGCCGTCCATCCAGAAGATGAACGCTATACCCATTTGATAGGCAAACAGGTCATGTTGCCGATTGCCGGACGCGCTATCCCTGTCATTGCCGATGATTATTCGGATATGGAAAAAGGCACAGGAGCGGTAAAAATCACCCCGGCCCATGATTTTAATGACTTTGAGGTAGGCAAGCGTCATCAACTGGAGCTGCTGAATATTTTTGACCAGTATGCGGTGCTGAATGAAAATGTCCCGGCGGCCTATCAGGGGCTGGACAGGTTTGAGGCGCGCAAGAAATTGCTGGCAGAGCTGGAAGCGCTGGGCGCGCTGGGCGAGATAGAAGAGAATATGCATTCTGTGCCGCATGGCGACCGATCCGGCGTGCCAATCGAGCCATGGTTAATGGATCAATGGTATGTAAATGCGGCCGAGCTGGCCAAGCCTGCCATAGAAGCTGTCAGGGACGGTCGGACAAAATTTGTGCCGCAACGCTGGGAAAAAACCTATTTCGACTGGATGGAAAATATCCAGCCCTGGTGTATTTCACGCCAGCTTTGGTGGGGACACCGTGTGCCTGTCTGGTATGGGCCGGATGGTACAATTTTTGTCGAGGAAACAGAAGCAGAAGCCCGTCAGGCCGCCAATGCCCATTATGGCGAGGCGGTAGAGCTGGTACAGGATGAAGATGTGCTGGATACCTGGTTTTCCTCTGCGCTCTGGCCATTTTCAACGCTTGGCTGGCCAGAACACACCCCGGAACTAGACCGCTATTACCCCGGCAATGTGCTGGTCACCGGATTTGATATTATCTTTTTCTGGGTCGCACGAATGATGATGATGGGGATGTATTTTATGGATGGGAATGTCCCGTTCCGGGATGTTTATATTCATGCGCTGGTGCGCGATGAATTCGGCCAGAAAATGTCAAAATCCAAAGGCAATGTGCTAGATCCGCTGGATCTTACCGAAAAATATGGCGCAGATGCCTTGCGCTTTACGCTGGTGGCGATGGCCGCACAGGGGCGGGATCTGAAATTATCGGAAACCCGTATTGAATCCTATCGCAATTTCACTACGAAATTATGGAATGCCGCACGTTTTCTGGAAATGAATGAATGTATTGGCGCGCATGCTGGATTGCCTGTTTGTCCAGAAGAGGTGTCCGAGCCGGTTAATCGCTGGATTTTGCACGAGCTGAATGCCGCCATCGCCAAAACCGAACAGGCGGTCGATCAATATCGCTTTAACGAGGCAGCCGATGCCATTTATCATTTTGTCTGGGACAGATATTGCGACTGGTATATTGAATTTATCAAACCTGTCTTGAAGGGATCGGCCGAAACACGCCAGGTGGCCAGCTTTGTTCTTGCCCAGCTATTAAAGCTGATGAACCCGTTTATGCCGTTTATCACCGAAGAGCTAAACGCAAAATTATTTGCCAGTGACACCCTGCTTGCCAGCGATAGTTGGCCCGCCCCATCGACACAGGCAGATGGCCAGACAGGCCTGCATTACATAACCGATATTATCAGTGAAATCAGAACGATACGCGCTGAAATGAATGTACCTTTAAAGGCGTTACCTATCTTGCATATCAAGGGGGCAGATGCCAGCCAGATAAAAATTATAGACGGTATGCATAGTGCGATTTGCCGCCTTGCCAGAGTGTCGGATATTGCGTGTAATACTGAAGGCGGTTTTGAAAAAGGCACCGCACGAACCAGCTTGCATGGTATGGATATTGGCCTGCCTCTGGCCGGTATACTTGACTTTGGTGCAGAAAAGGCAAGGCTGGAAAAAGAAATAAAAGCCATTGAAGGAGAGGTAAAGAAAATCGCCTCAAAACTGGCAAATGAAGGATTTCTGGCCAAAGCCCCCGAAGCGGTGGTACAGGAAAACCGTCGCAGATTAGAAGAAGAGCAAACACGCCTGAATGGTTTGAACACAGCCCATCAGCGTATAATTGCTGAAATGTAAGTCCCCTAGCAGGAGAGTTAACCGATGAGTGATAAAGCTGTAATTGATAAGTCCAAATTGCCAAGCCGGCATGTTTCTGTTGGTCCAAAAAGTGCACCGCACCGTTCCTATTACTATGCGATGGGGATGACAGAAGAAGAGATTAATCAGCCGCTGGTCGGCGTGGCAACTACATGGAATGAAGCTGCCCCTTGTAATATCGCGCTTGCCCGTCAGGCACAGGCTGCCAAGCGCGGCGTGCGTGATTATGCCGGGACACCGCGCGAATTTACCACCATCACGGTAACAGACGGGATTGCGATGGGGCATGCGGGCATGAAAGCCTCGCTGGTCAGCCGGGAAGTTATCGCTGATTCTATTGAATTGACCATGCGCGGGCATTGCTATGATGCGCTGGTCGGCCTGGCTGGCTGTGATAAATCCCTGCCTGGTGTGATGATGTCTATGGCACGCTTAAACGTCCCTTCTGTTTTTATGTATGGCGGCTCTATTCTGCCGGGTTCTTTTAAGGGCAAGGATGTAACCGTCCAGGACGTATTTGAAGCGGTTGGTGCCCATGCGGCCGGCAATATGTCAGATGAAGATTTGCATGAGCTGGAATGTGTGGCCTGTCCGTCTGCCGGCTCGTGCGGCGGCCAGTTCACTGCAAATACAATGGCCTGTGTATCCGAAGCGATTGGCCTGGCTCTGCCTGGCTCTGCGGGTGCGCCCGCGCCGTATGAAAGCCGTGATGAATATGCCTATCATTCCGGGCGTGTGGTAATGGATCTGATCCGGAATAATCTGCGTCCGCGCGATATTTTGACTCGCAAGGCCTTTGAAAATGCGGCGACGGTTGTGGCGGCTTCAGGCGGGTCAACCAATGCCGGGCTGCATCTGCCAGCCCTGGCCGCAGAATGCGGCATTGAATTTGATTTGCATGATGTGGCAGAGATATTCAAGCGCACCCCCTATATCGCTGATTTAAAGCCGGGCGGTAAATATGTGGCAAAAGATTTATTTGCAGTTGGCGGCGTGCCGATTTTGATGAAGGCGCTGATGGATGGCGGCTTCCTGCATGGCGATTGCATCACGGTTACGGGCAAGACCATTGCCGAAAATCTGGAAGATGTGGTGTTTCCCGAAGATCAGGATGTGGTCTATAAGACCAGCGCACCACTGTCACCAACAGGCGGCGTGGTTGGCTTGCGCGGCAATCTGGCACCAGAGGGGGCAATTGTGAAAGTCGCTGGCATGAAAAAGCTGCATTTTACCGGGCCTGCGCGCTGTTTTGATTGTGAAGAAGATGCCTTTAAGGCGGTTGAAACCCGTGATTATAAAGAGGGCGAGGTTCTGGTTATACGCTATGAAGGGCCAAAAGGCGGGCCTGGTATGCGCGAAATGCTGGCCACAACCGCTGCCCTTTACGGACAGGGGGCAGGAGATACAGTTGCGCTAATAACCGATGGCCGTTTTTCCGGGGCAACACGCGGTTTTTGCATCGGCCATGTTGGGCCAGAGGCAGCGGTAGGCGGGCCTATTGGCCTGTTGAAAGATGGGGATATGATCACCATCGATGCCGAAAACGGGGATATCAGCGTGGATTTAAGCGAGGAAGAATTGGCTGAACGGCGCAAAAACTGGAAGCCGCGCGAGACAGATTATCAATCCGGGTCTATCTGGAAATATGCCCAGACAGTGGGGTCTGCTGAAAAAGGGGCAATCACCCATCCAGGCGGTAAGGCAGAAACCCATATTTATGCTGATATTTAAAAACTGGGTCGATATCTAAGGATTGAGATTATTCTTAAACACATAAAAAAGCAGGGATAACACCCTGCTTTTTTATTCACCCCTTAAAATTTTATCAGTAGCTACTCTTTGCTATGAGACGCCATATTTTTTGCGATATTTTTCAATTCATTGGAAAGCTGAACGAGAATTTCTTTATTCGCGGCTACACTGCTTTCAACCTTGCTCACTTCAAGTGCTACCGAATTGATATCTCTGGAAAGGGCAGAAAATTCCTTGTGAAGCAACCACATACCTGAAATGACCGCAAAGATAACCAATAGCCAATGAAATGTGCTCATTCCATTTTCGTGGATAATGTTTCCAGATGCTTTTGCTGTATTTTTTGAAGGAAGTGTTTCGGACATTTACCCCTTGCCATTTTTATTTTGCAATCTGGTTTTTGATAAATTTAAGCTCTTCTATAACGTGCTTTAAGTCATCATCCAGCCCATCCAGCTTGGTCGAATTGACAGCTAATTTTACATCAATATCCCGTAAATCCTTGCGGACATCGACAAATTCATTTGAAACATTCTCAAACTTGCCATGCAGATATATTGTAGCGCCCATTAAAAATGTAATAATTGCCGCGCTGGCCGCCACCATCTGAAAGGGCGTGAGAGAAAAATAAATCCTTTTATCCTCCGCCACTTGATTTTGTGGCCTATCTTGCGGCGCGGCAGGGGGTGGTTTCGAAGCTACTGTTTCGGTCATAATGGGTATATCTGCGCCTTCCGCCATGATGGGTATATCTGCGCTTGCTATGAAAAATATTATTTTAAGCAGGCTTTGATAATCCGGCGATTAGCGATTCAAGACAACCAACCCGCAGTTGTTATCAATAAGGCAATACAACCCGCCTTGCTATCAGGCGGCAAGCTCTATCCAGACAGGGGTATGGTCAGATGGGCGTTCCAGCCCGCGCGGGGCTTTATCGACCCCGGCATTTATCAATTTATCCGCCGCTTCGGGTGACAGCATCAAATGGTCAATGCGGATGCCATTATCGCGCTGCCATGCCCCTGCCTGATAATCCCAATAGCTATAATGTGCGCCCGTTGGATAAACAGCCCGTATCGCATCGCTATAGCCCATATGAGCGAGGCGGAAAAAGGCCGCCCGGCTTTGTGGGTGCCATAACGCATCGCCTTGCCAGGCAGCTGGATCATAACAATCAATTTCCTGCGGCATAACATTATAATCCCCTGCCAGAATAACCGGCTGTTCTGTGGCCAGCAGGTTTTTTGCATGGGCTTCGAGGCGGGCCATCCATTGTAATTTATAGTCAAATTTAGGGCCAGGGCAGGGGTTGCCATTGGGCAGATATATCGCCCCCAGCCGAAACCCGCCCACAGTTGCCTCGATATAGCGCGATTGTTCATCCTCGCTATCAAGGGCGGTGAGATGCGGCAGGCCGCGCATCACATCTGTTATCTCAAAAGGCGAGAGGATAGCTACACCATTATAGGTTTTCTGGCCGTGACAGACGCTGTTCCAGCCTATATCAGCAAAGGCCTGATGGGGAAAATTCTCATCACTTAATTTCAGCTCTTGCAGCATTAAACAATCTGTATGGCCAGCCTGGCAATAATCCAGCACGTGCGATAAGCGCGCTTTTAGTGAATTGACATTCCAGCTGGCAATGCGCATCCCATCGCCCAACTCAGACAGAAAATGACGTGCCACAGCCGCAAGAAGCGGTGGCGTTTGGATTTTCAACTTTGAAATAGGAGCCGACCAATTCCTCGACATAATCCAATTGTGCATCGCCCAGAAAGCCGAGCGATAAATCATCTACCAGAACCGCAACACCATATTGGCGCAATTCCAAATCTTCTGGCTGTTTTTGCGTGTCAAAATCGAATTTATACTGAAAGCCGGAACAACCGCCCCCATCCACACTTACGCGGAAATAGGGCTTTTCCTCTGCTTCCAGCAAAACAGAAATACGGCTGGCCGCCGCTTTTGTCAGCGAGAAAGGCGCGGTACTTTCCTTAGAAGAAGATGTGCTTATCTCTGTCATATCTTTCTATATCCTGATAGAATGAAACCGCATAGGTCTGGCGCTTTACTGTAACCATCGCCTTACTTGTAAAATATGAGGGGTGGAGGCAGACAAATCAAGCCCTGCTTTTCGTAAATACGGCCAGCCAGCCCGTAAGAAGGATAAAAAACCTATGGCACAAACGCCCATCAGACCAGAATTATCCGCCTATGGCTGTCATACCTCTGAAAAAGGTAGATTGTTGCCAGAAGAGGGCGGGGGTTTGAAAAAAGAGACCAGTAATTTCACCCGTAGCCCGTTTCAGCGTGACCGTGACCGTATCATTCATTCTGTGGCCTTTCGCCGCCTGAAACATAAAACACAAGTTTTTCTCTATCATGAGGGGGATTATTTTCGTACCCGTCTGACCCATTCTCTGGAGGTTGCCCAAATTGCCCGTACGATGGCACGCGCATTGGGGCTGAACGAGGATATTGCCGAAGCCGTCGCGCTTGCCCATGATTTAGGCCACCCCCCCTTTGGTCACGCAGGCGAGGATGCGCTGAATATGGCCATGCAAAATTACGGCGGCTTTGACCATAATGAGCAATCTTTACGTGTCCTGACCCTTTTAGAGCATCGCTATGCCCTTTTTGACGGGTTGAACCTGACTTTTGAGACGATTGACGGGGTGCTGAAACATAATGGCCCCTTGCTAAAACCTGGCCAGGATAAATCGGGTCTTCGCCAGACCGTTCAGGATTTGGATAAACAATGGGGGCTGGATTTGGAGCTTTATCCAACAGCCGAAGCCCAGATTGCCAATCTATCGGACGATATTGCCTATCTATCGCATGATTTTGATGATGCGTTGCGCGCAGAATTACTCAGCCTTGACCAGCTATGCGAGCTACCGGTGGTTGGCCGCATCCTGTCAGAGCTGGACAGAGAATATGGAAAATTGCCGATGGGGCGGCTGACCCATGAGCTGACCCGCCGCCTTATCAGCCATTTTGTGCAGGATTTATATCACCAGTCCGGCAAATTACTGGCAGAGGCCAACCCGCAATCGGCAGAAGATATTCGCCGCGCTGGCCAGCCTCTTTTCCTGCATAGCCCGTCCGGTGCAGCAGATTTGCGTAGCCTGAGGGATTTTCTGATGCAACATAGCTGGCGACATTATAAAGTGAACCGCATGACCAGCAAATCCAGAAAAGCGCTTACCGCCCTGTTTGAGCGTTTCTTTGATGAGGTCAATTTATTACCAACCGACTGGCAAAAAGAGGCAAATAAGAGCGATGAGATGCATAAAGCACGGGTAATTGCTGACTATCTGGCTTCCATGACAGACCGCTATGCGCTATTAGAATATGAACGCATTTTTGAAACCGGACCAATTCTCAGTTAAAATGAATATTTTCAGTGATTTCGAAGACTATATCCTTGTCAGCTATGATGAGATGATCGCCGCTGGCACAATTGCCACACTTGAGGCCAAAGATACCAGCAAAATGGTGGTAGAATTGCCGCGCGAGGAAAGCCATGGCGACCTGGCCTGTAATGCAGCGATGGTGTTATCCAGACAGGCTGGCATGAAGCCGCGCGATCTGGCTGAACTCTTTGCAGAAAAATTGCGCAAACGTGATGATGTGTCCGAGGTGGAGATAGCCGGGCCCGGATTTATCAATATCCGCCTGACACAAGGGCGCTGGGCCCGCGATATACACGCCATATTAGACGCCGGCAGGGATTATGGCCGCAATAATACAGGCGGCGGCGCTTCTATCAATATCGAATTTGTATCTGCCAACCCCACTGGCCCGCTGCACGCTGCCCATGCCAGAGGGGCGATATTTGGCGATGCGCTGGCCAATCTGATGGAATGGTCAGGCTATTCGGTCTGCCGTGAATATTATATTAATGATGCGGGCGCACAGGTAGATGTGCTGGCACGTTCTGCGTATTTGCGCTATCGCGAAGCGCTGGGCGAGGCAGACATTAAAATTCCCGATGGGCTTTATCCGGGTCTGTATCTAAAAGAAGTTGGCAGTGCATTAAAAGAACAATATGGCGATGATTTGCTGGGCAGGAGCGAGGCAGAAATTTTGCCCCTTATCCGTTCTTTTGCCATTGATATGATGATGAAGGGTATCCAGAGCGACCTTATCGGTCTGGGCATAAAGATGGATGTCTATAGCTCGGAACGCGCCCTGGTGGAGGCTGGCAGGGTCGCGGCCGCTATCGAAAGTCTTGAAAAAAATAATCTGGTCTATCGCGGCGTGCTGGAGCCGCCCAAAGGCCAGCTGCCCGATGATTGGGAAGAGCGCGAGCAATTACTGTTCCGTGCAACCGATTTTGGCGATGATATCGACAGGCCTCTGCAAAAATCAGATGGCAGCTGGACGTATTTTGCCTCGGATGTGGCCTATCACCATGATAAATTACAGCGCACAGGCGGGGCATTAATCAATGTCTGGGGCGCGGATCATGGCGGTTATGTCAAACGCATGAAAGCCGCCACACAGGCGATATCCGGCCAGAAAGATATGCTGGATATCAAATTATGCCAGCTTGTCTCGCTGCTGGATAAAGGCAAGCCGGTTAAAATGTCCAAACGGGCAGGGACATTTGTTACCCTGAGCGATGTGATGGAAGCGGTAGGCGCAGATGTGATGCGCTTTATCATGCTGACCCGCCGCAATGATCAAACACTGGAATTTGATTATGCCAAAGTGACAGAAAAAAGCCGCGAAAACCCGGTATTTTACGTACAATATGCCCATGCCAGAGGCTGTTCTGTTTTGCGTCAGGAAGGGCTGCCCAATTGGGACAAGGCTGATTTAAGCCTGTTACAGGCCAGCCATGAGGTACGGCTGATTAAACAGCTGGTCAGCTGGCCACAATTGGTGCGATCGGCAGCAAACAGCCATGAGCCGCATAAAATCGCCTTTTATCTGATAGAGCTGGCCGCGCTGTTTCACGGGCTATGGACAGCCGGGCGCGAAGACCCGTCTTTACGCTTTATTCTGGAATCAGATGCTGACATGACCGCCGCGCGCCTCAGCCTTGTTCAGGCATCTGTCCATGTGTTGTATGCAGGGCTGCATCTGCTAAGTGTAAATGCCCCTGAGGAAATGTAAAAAAGATGCTGCAGATGTTTCGATTTAGTCGCTTGTTTTTATGGTTGGGCGGGGCTGGCATCCTCATCCTGGCCGCTTTGGGCATAGTTTTCTATGTTATGCCGCCGCTAGGAGATGCGAGCGATATTGTCTATTTGCAGGCAGATGAAACGCCTTTCAAGGTGCGCCCATCCGAAGAGGGCGGGCAGAAAATTGCCCATCAGGATTCGCGTTTCATGGCCTATCTGGATAAGGGCGAGACAGAAACAGAAGAAAAAGAAATTATTCATCTGCACGAAGATTTGCCAGAACCGCCGCCTGTATCTATTGAGACAGAAGAGCCAGCCCAGCCCGCGCCGGCACAAAAGGGCGAGAGGGCGATAACAGCTGCCGGTACAAAAAATCCGGAAAATCCGGAAAATTCAGAAAATCCCGAAAAGCAAAGTGTGATGGCAACGCCTCTGGTACAAGAGCAAACCGATACCGCGCCGGCAGAAGCAAAGCCGGCCAGCCCAGATGATATACCAGCCGCAAATGGGCAGCCAGAAGATAAGGCCAGCCCGGCCTTGCCGGTAAAAAGGCCTGTTGAGCTGGCCAATATTCAGAAAAAGAACAATAATCAGGCACAGGCAGATGCAAGCTGGCGGCAAATTCAAATCGCCGCCTTTCAGGATCAGGATAAAGCCGATACCGCTGCGGCTCTGTTATCTGAAAAACATAAAGCACGCCTGAACGGATATGTGTTGTCGGCTACCATCATCCAAAAGGCAGATGGCGGCCAGTTTTGGCGAGTGATGAGCCAGGCCATGCCCGCCGCAGAAGCCAATGCGATATGTGATGCGCTGAAAAAAGCCGGACAGGATTGCTTTTTGCGGAAAATCCAGAGGGAACAGTAATGTCTGATGGGCTAACAGATACAGAGTTCCAGCAATCAGCAGAAACAAAAAAGCCTGCTGAACAGCTCTCTTTATTTGTCAATCTAGACGGGTTTGAAGGGCCGATTGACCTGTTGCTGACGCTGGCAAGAGAACAAAAGGTAGATCTCGGTAAAATCGCTATCCTGCCGCTGGCAGAACAATATCTGGCCTATATCTCTTCGGCAAAAAAGCTGAATTTGGAAGTGGCAGCAGATTATCTGGTCATGGCGGCTTGGCTGGCCTTTTTGAAATCCAGATTATTGCTGCCAGACCCGGAACCTGAACAGGCAGATGATGTCATTGATATGACCGATGCCTTGCGCTTTCAACTGGTGCGCCTGGAAGCGATGCAAACGGCTTCAAAAAGGCTGGCCAGCCTGCCTATATTGGGGCGTCAAAGGCTGGTGCGCGGTCAGCCGGAAGCATTTGAAGGGCGCGTATCGATTGTCTGGCAAGCCAGATTATTCGACCTTATTCAGGCCTATGGCGATATCCGTTCTGCCGAAGAAGCCCAGATGCTGACTATCGCGGCAACGCGGCTATATTCGGTTCAGGAAGCTGCCGCACGATTAAGCCGGCTGCTGCCCAAAACACCGGGTTGGACACAGCTTGAACATTTCCTGCCGCCAGAATTAAAAGACCCGCTCGACAGGCGTTCTGCCATGGCCTCGCATTTTGTAGCCAGTCTGGAATTGGCAAAAGATGGCCAGATTACCTTGCGCCAATCTGGAAATTATACCCCGCTTTACCTGCGTATGAAGGAGCAAGCCTAGATGAGCAGTGTAACTGAACAGCCCTCTATTGATGCAGGATTAAGCCTTGTAGAACGGGCGCGGGTTATTGAAGCGCTGGTCTTTGCCTCAGCAGAGCCTGTGGCCTTTAAGTCGCTGGCTCCCTATCTTAATGATGAAACAGAACTAGCTGAAATTATTAATTTAATCAAATCAAGATATGATGAGCGTTCCGGGATTGAATTCCAAGTGACTGGCCAGACACTTGCCTTTCGCACACGCGCCGATATCGCTGCCCATCTAAGCCTGGAACGCCCGGTACAAAAACCGCTCTCCAGAGCTGCATTGGAAGTGCTGGCCATCATTGCCTATCACCAGCCCATTACCCGTTCTGAAATTGAGGAAATACGCGGTATCAGCCTGTCGCGCGGCACCATTGATATATTGCTGGAGCTGGAATGGATACGCCCGCGCGGACGCCGGCGCACCCCCGGCCGGCCACTTACCTGGGGGACAAGCACTGCTTTTCTGGATCATTTTGGCCTGTCCTCTGTTTCGGAATTGCCAGGCATGGAGGATTTGAAATCAGCCGGATTGCTGCGCAAGGGGGCGGTAATTGGCGGATTGGGCGAGGCATCTGTGATGCCGGAAGATGCACCAGACAGCCTAAGCCCAGACAGCCTGAGCGAGGATGATCTGGAAGACGAGGTGCTGGCCCATGATGTCGATTTCTTTGATGAAGAAGAGGCCTAAAAAAAGGAACAGGCAAATTATCGCTGGCCTTGCAGTTTTTGCCGGATGAGATAAATTTGCCAGTAAGATAAATTCCGGGTGCGATAATTTCCGGGTGAGATAATTTCCGGGTGAAATAATTTCCGGTAAAATGGATAGATCGTGACGATTAGATTTGAACATATCAGCCATCGCTATGGCTCTATTGCGTCGGTAACCGATATCAGCTTTGAGGTGGGTGAGGGGGAGGTTGTCTCGCTATTGGGGCCGTCCGGCTGTGGTAAAACAACTTTGCTGCGCCTTGCGGCAGGCTTTGAGACGCCTGATACCGGCCAGATAATACATGGCTCGGACATATTATCTTCGGCGACAAAAATAGTACCGCCAGAACAACGTCAAATGGGTCTGGTCTTTCAGACCTATGCCCTGTTTCCGCATATGACGATTATAAAAAATGTGATGTTTGGCTTGCACCAACAGACAAAAGCAGATATCGACCGCGCCCATGCATTGCTGGCAGAAATGGATTTATCCGATTGCCGGGATAAATATCCCCATGAATTATCCGGCGGCCAGCAACAAAGGGTGGCACTGGCACGCGCCCTTGCACCCGCACCAAAGCTGATTTTGCTGGATGAGCCCTATTCTGGCCTGGATAGCCGCTTGCGCGAGCGGGTACGCGATCAGATGCTGCACGCTTTGCGCCTGTCCGGCACAGCTGCCCTGATGGTAACCCATGATGCCGAAGAAGCGATGTTTATGTCCGACCGGATTATTGTTCTAAAAGAGGGGGAAATCGAACAGCAAGGCCGGCCGATTGACCTGTATTGCCGCCCGAAAACCGCGTTTGTGGCAGAATTTTTTGGCGAGGTGAACCGAATTCCGGCCATCGGCCATAAGGGGCAGGTAAAAAGCCTGTTTGGGACGCTGGAATCCGGTTTAATCGGCGATGGCGAGCCAGCTGTTATTGTTATCCGCCATGAGGGATTGCATGTCTCGATAGACGGTCAGGAGAGCAAGGCAGAAGGGGTAGAGGCTTTTGTGCAGGAAGCTCATTTGCTGGGGCGCAGCTCGTTATTGCATCTATCTGTTCCGGCAACCGACCAGCATGAAGAGTTACATCTTCATGCACGCATTCCGGGTCTGAACTCTTTTGCAGAAGGTGCGCGTGTGCATCTAAGCATTGATCCGGCTCAGGCTTTTGTTTTCCCAAACGGAAAAAATACGTAAAACATTAAGCTAGTTGTTGCCGCATGGCATCGGGCTGTTTATATTTGCATAGCAATTAACTGAACCAGTTGCCTTAAAGCATGATGTATTTTTGGAGGCTGGCAAGACCGTAAGGGGATTGAGATGGGTTTTACAAGTATTTGGCACTGGATCATCGTTCTGGCTGTCGTACTGATTTTATTTGCGCGGCCGGGCAAAATTTCAGGCATTATGGGCGATTTTGGCAAGGGCCTGCGTAGCTTTAAAGAAGGCGTAAAAGCAGAGGAAGCCGACGAAGAGGCCGAAGAAATTGCCGAAGAAGCTGCGCCTGAAAAGGTAGCTAAAAAACCAGCTAAGAAAGTGGCTAAAAAAGTGGCTGCCAAGAAAAAGACACCAAAAGCAGCTGCTAAGAAAAAAGCCCCTAAAAAGGCCGCCAAGAAAAAGGCTTAAAGACCCGGGCGACCATCCCTTTAATGCGGTAAGAGAGCTGGAATAATAGCTCTCTTTTCGATGTTCCTTTTGGTCGTTTCGGCTCTAGCTCTAGCGGAGACACTATGTTTGATTTTGGCTGGCAAGAATTTGTGATGGTGGCCTTTGTGCTGGTTCTGGTCGTGGGGCCTAAAGACTTGCCCAGGGTTTTGCGCGGTTTTACCAAATTTACCCGCCAGGCGCGCCACATGGCACGCGAATTTACCCAAAGCCTGGAAGAGGTGGGGGCAGATGATAATATCCGCGAGGTGAAAACCATGGTTGCGGATCTGAAATCTGGCAATCTGGAAGATATGGCAAAAGCCATAGATGGGGATGGCGAGGGCATCGGCTCGGAGCTGGGCAAAATCAAAGAGGATATCAATCTGAACCAGATTGGCCAGGATGTTCGCGAGGTGCAAAAGGCTGGCCACCAGGAGGCCGCCAAACCTGTTGCCGCACCAAAAAATAAAGCATCAAAACCTGCTGGCAAATCTGGTTCGAAAACAGCGAAAAAGAAACAGGCTGGCACAACAACCCCAACAAAACCGAAGAAAGCGTAGGGCAGGGCAGTATGTCTGATGCAGTAGATCCAAATGAAGGTTCCATGAGCCTGATGGAGCATTTGACCGAATTGCGAAACCGCATCGGTATTGTCTTTATTATTTTTATTGTTATTTTTCTGGCCTGTTTTATCCGTCCTTTCGGCTCTGGCAGCCCAAACTTTGCCGATTTGACCTATTTTTGGCTTCAGGCACCGCTTGCGGCCAGAGAAGAGGTGAGCCGGATGATCTTTACCGGCTTGCATGAAGGGTTTTTCACGCAGGTCAAGGTAGCGTTTTTTGTCTCTATCTGTATCAGCTTTCCCATCATTTTATTGCAAATCTGGCGTTTTGTTGCGCCGGGTCTGTATAAGAATGAACAGCGGGCTATCTTTCCGTTTTTACTGGCCACCCCTGTGTTGTTCGCGATGGGCGCATTGATGGTCTATTATCTGGTCATCCCTCTGGCATGCGATTTTTTCCTGTCTTTCGAGATGCAGGG
>JAURQT010000108.1 GCA_030835985.1 Alphaproteobacteria bacterium | reverse complement strand
TATCTGCACAAACAGGGACAATTGTTGCCCTCTCGCCAGCCCGGGATTAGTTCTGGCCGGCTTTATTCTGGCCGGCTTTATTCTGGCCGGCCTTATTCTGGCAGAGCCCCGACAATTTGCTGGTCATAATCAATGATAGAGCCGGTGATGACACCAGAAGCAGGCGAGAGCAGATAGCTGATGAGCGGGGCAAGCTGTTTTGGGTCTATCAGCTGGCCAAGCGGCAGATTTTGTGCCGCGATCTCGCGCCAGTCATCCCCTGCCCCGTGAAAGCGTCTTTGAATTTCATCCTCGGCCGGTGTATCCATCCAGCCAGGGGCAACCCCGTTCACCCTGATGTTGTGGTGGCGCAGCATATTGGCAGCATTTTTTGTCAGGCTGATAAGCCCGCCTTTCGAGGCAGCATAAGGGGCCAGAAAGCTTTGCCCGACATAGGCAGAAACAGACAGGATATTAACCATACTGCCAGCCTGATCTTCTGTGATCAGCTTGTTGGCTACCCCTTGCATCAGAAAAAATGGTGCGCGCAAATTGGTGTTGATATGGGCTTCAAACAATTCTGCCGAGCTATCCAGAATAGTCCCCCTGGTGGTGAGGGCAGCAGAATTTAACAGCGCATTGATAGCCCCAAAACGTGTATGGGCAGCCTCTAGCAAGGCCTCGCATTCTTCAGCGATAGAGATATCACAGGGATGAAAATATATCTCTGCCCCTGCTGCTTCCAGCCGGGCCTGTGCGGCCGCGCCTTTTTCTCTGGAACGTCCGGCCAGCACAATCCGGCGGCATCCTGATGCAACCAGCTCATCTGCTATGGCCAGCCCCAACCCCTGTGTGCCGCCGGTGATAAGTGCGGTGCTTGATGTATGATCTGTTTTATTCATGATGTTATCCCTAAATCCTATGCGCTAACCTCTACCCATTGTCCGGACAGAGCCGATCTGTCCACCGCATCCATCACATATTCAATGGCCAGCCCGTCTTCAAAATTTGGCCAGACCTGATTGTTTTGTTCTATCGCGGTTAATAATTCATGCAATTCGCAAATTTTTACATCCATATAGCCAAGGCTATGTCCGCCATTGGGCAGAAAAGCGGCATAGGGCGGATGCAGAGGGCCGGTTAGGATGGTTCTGAACCCGTCTGTGGCAGGGTCAGAATTGCGGGTAAAGAGCTTAAGCTCGTTCAGCCGTTCCTGATCATATAAGATGGTGCCTTCTGTGCCATGAATTTCCCATCGCAATCCGCATTTACGTCCCCATGTTACGCGGCTGGCACCAATATGCCCCTTTACCCCGTTGGCAAAGGTGACCAGTGCAGAAACCATATCATCATTATCAACGGTTTTTTCCGTATTCGGGCTGTTTTCATCCCGGCGCCGGTTGTGAATAATAGCGATATCCCCGACAACCCTGGATATGGTAGAGCCGGTCAGGTAATGGCCAATGGAAATAACATGTGACAGCACATCCCCATTTGCCCCTGTTCCGGACTTGTCGCGCGACATACGCCAGGACCAGGGCCGGTTACCATCTGCTTCATTATCCACATCATACCGACAGAAGAAACCCGATATCCGCCCGATATGCCCTTCTTCTATCAATCGCCTTGCATGGGTGACAGCCGGATTTTTGGTATAATTATAGCCAATAATGGTTTTACCAGGGCTGGTGGCGGCCATATCGCGCATGGCGATAGAATCTGTTAATGTTGTGGACATCGGCTTTTCGCACCAGATATGTTTGCCCGCTTTTAAGGCTGCTATTGAAATTTCGGCATGGGTGTCATTTGGTGTGCATACAGAAATCAGATCAATTGCCGGGTCATTAACCACATCCCGCCAGTCAGCGCTATAACGCGAAAAACCCAAATCGGTGGCACGATTCTGTGCGCGTTCGGGACTCAAATCGCATACCATCTCCAATCTGGGGCGCAGGCCAGTCCCAAAAACAGACGCAGATGCGCTATAGGCAATGGAATGTGCCTTTCCCATAAAGCCTGTTCCAATTACCCCGACACCGATTTCTTTCATGATATTCTCCTATATGCTGACCGCCTGATAGAGGGTTTAAATTTAATTTTTCGCCGTTATTACAATCAGTTTCATCATTAGAGCCCTTTTACCCTATTTTGAAATTTTTTTATCTGGCTGCCATCTTTGTTTTGATCATGTTTAGCTGTTTAAAAAAAGCAGGCGTAAAATACCTGAAAAAAACACTTTACTTAAATTATTTGCGCTGTCTATCGTATGGGTCAAAATGATTTTGGCTCTCTAGCTAAGTCGTAAAACTGGAGGAAATAAAAATGAAAAAAATGCTATTTGCAGCAACCGCTGCAATCGTAATGATGACCGGTGCCGCCCAGGCGGAACGCTATGTGATGATAACACATGGTGAAGGTAAAGACCCATTTTGGCCAGTGGTTCAAAAAGGTGGTGAAGATGCTGCACGTCATGTCGGGGCAGCTTTTGAATATATCTTTAACCCGTCAGGCGATATGGGGGATATGGCGAAATCTATTGCCGCCGCCGCCGCCACACAGCCAGATGGCATGGTCATTTCCCTGCCGGATCCAGCTGCCCTTGGCCAGGCAATCAAAGATGCGGTTGCCGCCGGTATTCCGGTGATCACGATGAATTCAGGTTTGGAATCATCTAAAGAAGTAGGCGCATTGATGCATGTTGGACAGCCGGAATTTTTGGCTGGTCAGGCCGCAGGTGGCCGGGCAAAGGCAGAAGGCGCAACCAAGGGTCTGTGTATGATCCAGGAAGCCTATAATACAGCACTGAATGACCGCTGTAGCGGCTATGGCGAATCAGTACCGATTAAACTGGTAGATAGCTCAAATGATCCGGCAACTATTCCGACACGTGCGGCCGCTGGCCTTCAGGCCAACCCGGATGTAGATGCAGTTCTTTCTGTTGGCCCGCATGTATGTGCCGGCGTGCAAAAGGCGATTGATGATCTGGGTATGTCTGTCCACCATTCCTGCTTTGATTTAAGCCCGGAAGTGATGGATATGATCAATGCCGGTAAAGTGCAATTTACCATTGACCAGCAGCAGCGTCTGCAAGGCTATATGCCGGTAGTTGTTCTGCATCTGTATAATAATGGTGCCGGTCTGTTGCCAGGGGCAAACATTCCATCTGGTCCAGGTTTTGTGGACAAGTCAAATGCCTCATCTGTTGCAGCGCTTGCCGGTGTTGACAGATAGGTTTAAAAAAACTTGATAATCATATCAGCAGGTAGCCCTTTATCGGGCTTCCTGCCTTCTTCTTCAATAGATGATTTAAAATGAAAAATTCAGCGACCACACGACAGGAATCAGATCGGCTTGAGACAAAGAGCTGGTTAAATGCAGTGCTGGCTCGCCCGGAGATAGGCCCTATCGGGGTGATGTTGCTGCTTTTCGGGATGCTTGGCTATTTTTCCATTCCAGCAGGGGAATTTTCGTTAAACCCGTTTGCCGGCGAGGGATTTAATGCCCTTGGTATTCGCAATAATCTGCGGGTAATATCCCAGCTGGGCATTATAGCCCTTGGGGCGGGATTGCTGATTATCGCCGGAGAGTTTGATCTCTCTATAGGCTCGATGATCGGTTTTGCCGGCGCGTGTATGGCGATGATATTGCGATGGGGATTTGCCATTGTTATTCCCTATCTGTCTTTTGATGGCGGTATGCATATTGAATTTTTCACCCTTGTTCATATCACCGATGTCTCTGCGCTTACCGCAATTGGCATCACTATGTGCTTTACATTGTTTTTTGGCTGGCTTCAGGGCTATATCGTGGTGAAATCCGGCTTGCCGTCTTTTATTGTAACGCTGGGCGGATTATTCTTTTTGCGCGGCCTGACAGAGGTGTCCTTGCGCGCCTTTAACCATCGCCCGGATCAGACAAAAGGCGCGACCACTGTCACAGAGATCCCCGATATCAAAAATATCATCGAGGTACCGGGTTATGGTGAGATGGAGCGAGAAGCAGCCAAAGCGCTGCCAGAAGCTGATTTAACCGCCATCGCAAACAGCCTGCCAGCTGATACTATCGCTGCCATTACCGAGCGGCTGGAATATACCTATAACCGGGTGGCAGAAGCAAAAACAGATATCCTGATCGCAAAGGGCGTAAAGCCGATGGAACGGGCATTGGAAAATGCCCTGGCATCTGGCAATGACTATATGGCCAATATCATTCAGGATAAGATCGCCAATTTCAAAATTGAACCGGTCGTTGCCAAAACTGTCACCGATACAGATATTGCCAGAGTCTATCTGGATTCGATTACAACCGCCCGTCCGGTGGCGAATTTCTTTGGCGGCGATATTCTGGAACCTGTTTTTGACTGGCTTTATTTTCCGGTTGACTGGAACACTAATAATTTTGGTAACCAGTTTGCACCTGGCCTGTATTCCTGTGTAATGATCTGGGTTTTGCTATCGATATTATGCTATATCGTGCTGTCCAAGACGCAGGCAGGTAACTGGATTTATTCTACCGGTGGTAATCTTAACGCGGCCAAAGCCAATGGTGTGCCGACCAACAAGGTGAAGATATCCCTGTTTATATTCTCGGCCTTTTGCGCGACCATTTTTGCTGCCTGTCAGGTGTTTGAAGTCAATACAGCAGATGCTGCAAAAGGTAATTTGAAAGAATTGGAAGCGATCGCCGCCGCGGTGATTGGCGGGATTGTTATGACCGGCGGGTTCGGCACGATTATGGGCATTATTGTGGGGGCGTTTATTTTCGGCATCGCCAAAGAGGCCTTTTTCTATATACCGGGCATTGATGGCTCTTTTTATCGCGTCTTTCTGGGTTTGGTCATCGTGGCTTCTGCCTTGCTGAACGAAAATATCCGAAAACGTATTATGGGGACGTTATAGCTATGTCTGCTGCTGCCACAACGCCGCTTATCGAGACACGTTCTCTGGTGAAAAAATTCGGAAGCTTTACGGCGCTGAACGGGGTATCGCTGAGGGTATATTCTGGCGAGGTACATGCCCTGCTTGGCGATAACGGGGCCGGTAAATCCACCCTTATCAAAATCCTGTCAGGGGTATTTCCGCCCACCAGTGGCGAGATAACCGTAGAAGGCAAGGTGGTTTCCTTTGCCTCTCCGCGAAATGCCACTGATGCCGGTATTGGCACGGTTTATCAGGATTTGGCCCTTAACCCGCTTACCTCTGTTACGCGCAATTTTTTCCTTGGCCGTGAGCTGACAAGATTTAAAAGCCCGTTCGGCCTGTTGAAAATGAATGAAATGCATGAAATTGCGATGCAGGAAATGAAAAAGATCGGCATCACTATCAGCGATCCTGAACAGGCGGTTGGCACAATGTCCGGAGGGCAACGCCAGACGCTGGCCATTGCACGGGCGATTTATTTTGGGGCAAAAGTGCTGATTTTGGATGAGCCGACGTCCGCGCTGGGACAAAAACAGCAAATGGAAGTGTTAAAAACCATCCGCCGTGTCCAGCAATTAGGCAATATCGCCATTATTCTGATCACTCATAATGAAATTCATGCCCGGCTGATTGCCGATCGCTTTACCTTTTTATCCTTGGGAGAGGTGATAGGCGAAGGTACGGCAAAAGACCTGGAAGGCGATGATATCAAGCGGCTAATGGCTGGCGGGGCAAAAATTGGCGATTTGGCCAAGGAGCTGGCCGTCTAGCTGTTCATTTACTCGTTTTGTCTGCAATGGATAAACTAGACATCCAGCCAGGTTTTTTCAGCCGCAGATTTCTGAATGGTTTCGACAATATGCTGAACCCGGTAGCCTGCCCGAAAATTAAAGGGCTCGGCGCATAGCCCTGCCAGGGCGTCGGCAAATTTGGCAATTTCAATCGCCTTTAGATCATTAAACCCAATCTGATGGCCGGGCGCGACACAGAAATTGCCATAAGGGGTATGTTCAGGGCCTGATTCAATACGTTTGAAGCCGCGCCTGTCACGGCGATCCCCGGCATCGAAAAAATGCAGCTCGTTCAGGCGTTCCTGGGAAAAATACAGCGCCCCCCGTGACCCGTAAATTTCAAAATCATGCTGCATGGTGCGCCCGGTTGCACACCAGTTTGCCTCGATAGTGCCGCTAACCCCATTTGCAAATTCTACCAAAACCTGCGTGACATCATCTATTTCTACCGGCTGCATCCTGCCGTTATTATCCGGGCGTTGGGGGATAAGTGTTTTTGACTGTCCGTTTACCTGGGCGATAGGCCCTAACAGAAATTCGGCAGTGGCCAGCGCATGGCTGCCAATATCGGCTAATGCACCTCCGCCTGCCTTGTCATGGCGAAAGGAAATGGGGCTGTTCGGAGAGGCCATATAATCTTCTGCATGGACACCGCGATAGGCATAAATCTCGCCCAGCTCTCCTGCCTCTATCATTTGCCTGGCCAGCCCGAACATCGGATTGGTTAAATAATTAAAGCCCACTTGTGTTTTCACCCCCGCCTGTTCCGCGGCCAGGGTCATTTCCCGCGCATCCTGCATGGTTGGCGCCAGGGGTTTTTCGCAATAAACATGTTTGCCCGCCGCAATCGCCGCAAGGGCAATTTCCTGGTGCAGGGCATTGGGGGCAGTGATATTGACAAGGCCGATATCCGGGTCGGCTATGATATCGCGCCAATCTGCTGTATGACGGGCAAAGCCGAGCGATTTGCCAGCCGCGCTGGCCAGTGCATCGCTGGCATCTGCAACCATTTCCATGTGAAAATCAACCGGCAAATCAAAAACACGGCGCGCAGTGGCAAAGCCAAAAACATGCGCCTTTCCCATAAAACCTGTACCGATAAGACCAACATTTATTTTCATTATTTTCTCTTTTTTACCCTTGTTTTTAACAAAGCCAATATAGATTGGTCTCTGCCCGCTAAAAACAACCGAAACAGATGCGGCTGCCCGAAGGTGAAAAACATTGATTCTTTAGTGTTCTATCTTTTAAAATAGCATAGCTGAAGAAGAAAAAAAACCGAGGCATCGCTATGGCAAATACGACAATTCGTTTAACGATGGCACAGGCTATTGTCCGCTATCTGGTTAATCAATATACCGAAATAGACGGGGCGCGTGTGCCGCTTTTTGCCGGCGCGTTCGGTATTTTTGGACATGGCAATGTGACCTGTCTTGCCGAAGCGCTGGAGGCGGTGCAAGACAGGCTGCCAACATGGCGGGGACAGAATGAACAATCCATGGCACTGGCAGCGATTGCCTATGCCAAGGCAAAGAAAAGACGCCAGATTATGATCGCCACCAGCTCTGTTGGGCCAGGGGCAACCAATATGGTTACCGCAGCGGCGGTGGCCCATGCCAACCGTCTGCCGGTATTGCTGTTATGCGGGGATACCTTTACCAACCGTTTGCCTGATCCGGTTTTGCAACAGGTGGAACATTTCGGTGCGCCCTCTACCACAGTAAATGACAGCTTTCGTGCGGTATCGCGTTTCTGGGATCGCATCACCCATCCTGCCCAGATCATTGCTGCTTTGCCTCAGGCGGTTGCGACCATGCTGGATCCGGCTGATTGCGGCCCTGCCTTTATAGGCTTGCCACAGGATATTCAGGAAATTGCCTATGATTATCCGGCAGAATTCTTTGAAGAAAAAACATGGCAAATTGCCCGCCCCCGCCCTTCTGCTGACCAGATAGAAGCAGCGGTGGAATTGTTAAAGACAGCCAAAAAGCCATTGATATTATCCGGCGGCGGGGTGCGCTATTCAGGGGCTGAGGCGGTGCTGGCCGATTTTGCGCTAAGGCGGGGTATTCCGATAGCAGAAACAATTGCCGGCAAAGGCGGGGTCATGCCCGACCATGCGGCGTATGTTGGCGCGATGGGGATTGAAGGGACAGATGCGGCAAAAACATTGGCAGAAGGCGCGGATGTTATTTTTGCCATCGGCACCAGGCTACAGGATTTTACCACAGGTTCCTGGACAACTTTTAGCCGTGATGCCCGTTTTGTGAATATTAATGCCGCACGTTTTGATGCTGGCAAACATCGTTCTGTACCGGTGGTGGGGGATGCGCTGGTGACATTACAGGAAATCTCTGCGGCATTGGGAGACTGGTCATGCCCGCCGACGCATATGCAAACCGCCCAGGCGCTGTATGCAGACTGGAATGCAGAGATAGATAAAGGCCAGGCACCCACCAATGCCGAGACCCCAAGCTATGCCCAGGTAATTGGTGTGGTAAACCAGCTGGCAAAAGCTGAAGATATAATGGTCACGGCCGCAGGCGGGCTGCCCGGCGAGACAATCAAAAACTGGCGCTGTAAATCGCCCTATAGCTTTGATTGCGAGTTTGGATTTTCCTGTATGGGCTATGAGCTGGCTGGCGGCTGGGGACATGCGATTGCCAAACAGGGCAAGGGCGTGCCGATTGTGCTGGTCGGTGATGGTTCTTATTTGATGATGAACTCAGATATTTATTCCTCTGTTCTGTCCGGGCACAAGATGATTGTGATTGTCTGTGATAATGGCGGTTTTGCGGTGATTAACCGGTTGCAAACAAATATGGGCGGGGCTGGATTTAACAATTTGCTGGCCGATTGCCGTCTGGCAGATAAAGATAATATCCCGTATGTGGATTTTGCTGCCCATGCGGCGGCTATGGGCGCTTATGCGCGCCATTGTGACAGCCTGTCTGATTTGGAACAGGCTATGGCATGGGCGCAAACTACCGATAAAACAACTGTGCTTAGCATCCGAACCGATGCGTATACATGGACACCGGGCGGGGCGGACTGGTATGTGGGCGTCCCGGAGGTATCGAAGCGCGAAGGCGTTCGAGAGGCGCGCGCCGCACAAGAAGAGTTTAGAAAAAAACAAAGACAGGGTATTTAAGTATGTTGCGCGCAAAATTGGGTATTTCCCCTATCGCATGGTGGAATGATGATGATGTCAATCTATCGGATGATGTCTCACTGGAAGAGGCGTTGCGCCAGGCATCGGTTGCTGGATTTGTCGGCATGGAAACAGGCCAGCGCTTTCCCATGAATATGCAAGAGCTTGGCCCGTTCCTGGACAAATATAATATGCAGGTTTGTGGCGGCTGGTTTTCCGGGGATTTGCTGACCGGCGATATCGAGCGTGAAAAAGAGCGGATAGAACAGCAGCTGCAATTTTTCAAAGCCGCAGATGCGCCATGTATTGTGTATGGCGAGGTGTCCGGCTCGGTACAAAGCAAGCGCGATAAAACACTTTCCCAAAAGCCGGTCATTGATGAAGCAGAAATGGCACTCTATGGCCGCAAAGTTTCAGATTTTGCCGAATATTGTGAAAAACAGGGGATGCCGCTTTCCTATCATCACCATATGGGCGCAGTGGTAGAAAATGAAACAGAGCTGGATTTATTGATGAAACATTCTTCTATCCCGCTTTTATTTGATGCCGGACATATGGCCTTTGCCGGCGGCGATAATATGCGGGTCATCGATAATCATCACAAACGCATCACCCATGTTCACACCAAGGATGTGCGCGCGGATGTGATGCAGACAATTGATAAATCACAACAAAGTTTTCTGGATGCGGTTGTCAAAGGTGTCTTTACGGTACCGGGCGATGGCGATATCGATTTCCCCGCCCTTATCAAGCAGCTGGCTGGTTATGATTATGAAGGCTGGTTTGTGGTAGAAGCCGAGCAGGATCCCAAACTAAATCCGCCGCTTGAAATGGCCCGTCTTGGCCATCGCACATTGCAAGATATATTAACCGGTGCTGGCTATCAGATAGAAACATAAATGATATGAATAAGCCGCCTTGCAATCCCTCTCCTCTCCTTTTATGTATGGGCGAGGCGATGGCCGAGTATAACCAGCAACCAGATGGCCGCTATCTGCAAGGGTTTGGCGGCGATACCTCAAATGCAGCTATTTCTGCTGCCCGTCAGGGCGCACGTGCTGGCATCTTTACCCATATTGGCAGTGATCCGGCAGGTGATGGTCTGCTGGCCTTGTGGCAGGGCGAGGGGATTGAAACCGATTTGGTGAAACGCTGCCCCGATGCCCAGACAGGGATTTATTTTGTTACCCATGATAGCGACGGGCATCATTTCAACTATTACCGTAAAATGAGCGCAGCTTCCCGGATGACAGCAGAAGATGTGCCGCAAGACAAGCTGGCAGGGGCAGATATTTTACATATATCGGGCATATCACAAGCTATCTCCGATAGCGCCAGCCAGGCGGTTATCGCCGCGATAAGGACAGTGAAATCGGCTGGCGGCAGGGTCAGCTATGACACCAATTTACGCCTTGGGCTATGGCCATTGGAAAAAGCTCGCCAAACCATCCATGACACAATTGCAGAATGTGATATTGCCCTGCCAGGCCTGGAGGATGCCAGACAGCTAACCGGCCTGAATAGCCCGGATGACATAGCAGATTTTTATTTGCAACGGGGCGTATCGATTGTGGCACTTACCCTTGGGTCAAACGGCACGATGGTGGCCACCAGAGAAGAACGCGCCATTATCCCCTCATTTGCTGTAGATGCTATTGATGCGACGGCTGCCGGCGATACCTTTGATGGCGCCTTTCTGGCCGAGCTTATGGCCGGGGTCAGCCCCTTTGATGCTGCACGATATGCCAATGCGACGGCGGCCTTATCAACAACCGGCTATGGGGCGGTTGCCCCTATTCCGGGGCGCGCACAGGTCGAAAAATTTATCAAAGGCCAATCGGTTAACTAATCGGTTAACTAATCGGTTAGCTAATCGGTTAAATAGCGCGGCTATATAATCGCGGTTTCCAGCACCGGGCGGTTTTCAATAATCCGCTGATAGCTAAAGCTGGAGAGATCCAGCGCACGATACTCGCCATACAGAATAAGTTCAGCAATGCCGCGCCCAACCGCAGGCGATTGTTGCAAGCCATGTCCGGAAAAGCCATTGGCAAAAATAAAATTGCTGATCTGGCTATGCGGGCCAAGCACCGCATTATGATCCAGCACATTATAGGCATAATGGCCTGCCCATGAAGAGGTGACGCGAATAGCTTCAAATTGCGGAATACGGGCTGCGATGAGCGGCCAGACATGCTCTTCCCAGATGCTGTGATCCTCTTCGAAATCATCAAAGGCGGCGGCCGGGTCTATATGCGGCGGCGAGCCAGCCATATAATCTGTCTGGCCATATTGGCGCATATGAATACCGGACGGATCGATGGTCAGCGGCAAGGCTATGTCCAGCGGCTTTTCAGCAGAAAAAATCCAGGTAAAGCGTTTGCGCGGCTCAATGGGCAGATGAATATTGGCCAGGCTGGCAAATTGGGCAGCACGCGGGCCTGCGGCATTAATCAAATGGCCACAGGATATTTTCTCGCCTGTTGCCAGCGTGATCGCCTCGACTGTGCTGCTGGCAGCATCAAGCTGAATATCTACCGCTTCATTATGGATATATTCTGCCCCTTTTTTGCGGGCAGAACGCCGCCACCATTCAAACATGGTACTGCCTTCAAAATAACCCTCATCCTTTAAATTATGACTACCTAAAATCAGGTCGCTAACATTATAGAAAGGATAGGCAGCGGCAATTTCCTCTGGTGACATAATTTTGGTGCCCGCCCCAAGCGAGGCCTGCAATTTCTGATTAACGCGCAAATGCCGGGCAAATGTTTCATTATCGGCCAGATACATATAGCCAAAGGCTTGCAAAATAAGGTCTGGAATATCGCTATCGCCGCCCATATATTTTCTGAAATTTTTCACATATTCAGCGGTGAATTGGGAAATGCGGATATTGATCTCGCTGGAAAATTGCTGGCGAACACAAGAATTGGTGCGCGAGGTAGAGGCAAATTCATAGCTGGGATCGCGCTCTATCACCAGAAGCGAGCCATCAAAATCGGGATGGCTGGATAAAAACCAGGCGATAGAAGAGCCGATAATCGCCCCGCCCACAATGACCACATCATAATGGGACTGTTTCGGGGTTTCCGGATAAATCTGTCTGGACATATTCTTCAGCCCCCCCTTTTTTTCTCAACAAAATGTTGTAGCTAAACAGGACACCTTATCAAAGGATTGTATAAAATTGTCACAGGCGCAAACAAATTCCTATCCATAAAATCCTTATTCGGTGTAGATTTCCAGCTAAATATAAATCCGTGCCAGACAGCAAAACAGAAAATAGGGATAAAGAGGGGGCAAAGTTGGATAGAAAAGCAGGGTTTTTATTTTTATCTGCCCTTTATATTACGTTTTTCGGGCTGCCCGCTGCCAGCCTTGCCGCAGAGAATATCTGTCATCAGCAGGGGCTGGAAATCCGCCAGGCAGAGATCCGGGCCACGCCGCCAAACGCCCCTGTTACAGGCGGTTATCTGCATATCCATAATCACGGCACATCTATGCAACGCCTGACAGCCGCCAGCGCAGATTTTTCCGGCCACACAGAAATTCACCAGATGATACTGGAAGCAGGGGTGATGAAAATGTCGCCTCTAAAAGACGGTATTGAAATTGCGGCAGGGGGTCATATCCAGCTAAAGCCGGGCGGTTTGCATATTATGTTTATGCAGCTGAAACAGCCGCTTGCCCCATCGGATATGCATCAGGCCACCCTCACCTTTGATAAGTGCGGTGATGTGCCGGTACTGTTCAAGGTGACGAAAACACCTGGTCAAAGCGATAGTGCCGGTCATTCTACTGGTCATACGCACCAGCATTAAACGCGCCCCTAAACTATTTGCCAGAGCAGACAGGTTAAAATTTGAAAAAAATTATCATTATCGCAGCTCTTTTCATTGTTACGCTGATAGGTGCCTATAGCCTTTCTGAATATATTGCTCGCCAGCTTTATCCGCAAAATACGGGTGCCCGGATGCAGCTTGGCAGCCCTTTTAACCTGACCGCCCATACAGGAGAGGCGATCACAGAACAGGCCTTTCAGGGTACGCCTTCTGCAGTATTTTTCGGCTTTACCCATTGCCCGGAAGTATGCCCGACCACGCTGAACGATCTGACCAATTTGCGCGATGAGGTAACGGCAGGCAAAAAGACCTTTAATATTTTCTTTATCACTGTCGATCCGGCGCGCGATACCGTGGCCGCTTTACGCGATTATATTCCCTATTTTGGGGACGGCATTACAGGGATTACCGGCGAAGAAGAGGCGGTTTATGCCCTGGCCCGCGCATGGGGTATTTTCTGGGAGAAAAATAACATCACCGAAAGCGGCTATAATATCGACCATACGGCAACGGTATTTTTGCTGGATGATAAAGGCTATTTCAAAGGCACAATTGATTATCATGAAAGCCGGGATATTGCCCTGAAAAAGCTGGAGCGGCTGACCGCTATCCGCTAGGGCTGTTATCCGGCATTGGCCACACTATCCGGCCGCCTGTCCCAGAAACAGATTTCGCGTTCAATCGTTCGTGCCGCACGGATAAGCAAGGCTTCTGAAAAGGGTTTTCCAACCAATTGGGCAGAGACAGGCAAGCCATTTTTATCCACGCCGATAGGCAAGCAAATCGCCGGCAGACCCAGGAAATTCACCGGCCGCGTATTATGGCCGATTTTTTGAACCAGGGCGGCTGCCGCCGGATTGCTGCCAACATCACTGTTCTCAATGGTCGGCAGGGCAAATGGCCAGACAGGGGTTAAAAACATATCGATTTTATCGAATAAAACCGGCAGGGTTTTGGCGATATAATCTGCCCGGCAGGCCAGCAGACGGCTATAATCTGTCTCGCTGGTAAATGCCCCTGTCAAAATACGCATCAGGGTTTGGGCGTTCAGATCGCTATGAATATCTTTTAATTTGTTGCCATGTACCTTTGTGGCTTCGCT
>JAURQT010000107.1 GCA_030835985.1 Alphaproteobacteria bacterium | reverse complement strand
GAAGGTTGCGACATCAAAGCTGCGCACCCGCACAATATCCAGATTTTCATGGTTGGTGGCAAAGCGCAGACGCCGCTCGTCGCTTTTGAAAAAGGCCGCTTCGGGAATAAGGCCAGCTTCTTCAAAAACAGGCATCACCTGTTCCAGAATACGCCCCTTTGGGACGGCCATAATCAGTTTTTGTGCAGATGCGGTCATCTTGTACCCTGTAGAATAATATATCTAGAATTATGTATTTAAAATTATGTATTCTGCTACCGGTTATGTATTCCGCTACCGGTTATGTATTCTGCTACCGGGCAATTTATCTATCCATGTACCGGCCGGGCAAAGCTTGGATGGGCTTCGGCAACATCGCGCAGGGTTAACATAATTTCCCCGATATATACCCGAATAGCTGCCCCGCCAGAAAAGGTCAAAATCAGCAAATTTTCTGCCTCTACATACCCTATTGAGAGCAAATTGTAAAACTGCCCTTTTTCCGAGGCGATTTGCCGGGTTTGCACTTTTTCCACCTGACCAATTTTCAGCCCGCATAATCGGCGCTGCGGGGCATCTTTTTCCGCCTCGCGGCAATAGCGGTTCAGCAAGCAGACAAAGACCTTTTCCGGGGCAATATATTGCATATCCGCGCTGGCCAGCAACGCATCTTGCAACAGCGCCGATAGCATGGTGATATCTTCACCCGACCGCGCCATCAATTTAAGAGGGGAATATTCGCTCATCTTTTTAAAACATCATTTCCTAATGACCTGTTTTAAGCACCGGAAACCCGCTCAAGGCGCGCACCGCACGCGCCCAGCTTTGCCTCTAAATCTGCATAGCCCCTGTCCAGATGATAAATCCGGCTGACAGTGGTCTCGCCCTTTGTTGCCAGCCCGGCCAGTACCAGACAGACAGAAGCACGCAAATCTGTCGCCATCACTTGTGCTGATAACAGCGATGGCTTGCCGGTTACCATGGCAACTCGGCCATCTGTTGTAATATCTGCCCCCATCCGCATAAGTTCTGGAACATGCATGAAACGATTTTCAAAAATGGTTTCCGAGATTTTTGATCGCCCTTCTGCCAGGCACATCATCGCCATAAATTGGGCTTGCAAATCAGTGGGAAAGCCCGGATGGGGCTGGGTTTCGATATCTACCGCCTGATAGCGCCCATCGGCGCGTATCTCGGCTGTATTTTCGCCAATATCAACTGAAACCCCTGCCTGGCGCATTGCCTCAAACAGGCTTTCCAGATGGTGCGGGCGCATCTGTGTCAGGCGTAAATGCCCGCCTGTCATCGCCGCTGCAATAGCATAAGAGCCGGCCTCTACCCTGTCCGGAACGACGCTATGATGGCCGCTATGCAGGCTGTCCACTCCTTCGATGGTGATCACATCACTGCCTGCCCCGGAAATTTTTGCGCCCATAATGTTCAGGCAATCTGCCAGATCAATAATCTCCGGCTCTCTGGCGGCATTGACCAGCTGGGTCTGACCCCTGGCAAGACAGGCGGCCATCATCGCATTTTCAGTCGCCCCGACCGATACGATAGGAAACAGGATTTTTGCCCCTGTCAGCCCTTTGGGGGCGCGTGCCTGAACATAGCCATCTGCCAGCTCGACAATCGCGCCCATTTTTTGCATCGCCCGAATATGCAAATCCACTGGCCGGGTACCGATAGCACAGCCCCCCGGTAGAGATACCCTTGCCTCACCATAGCGGGCCAGGAGCGGGCCCATCACCAAAATTGATGCGCGCATCTGGCTGACCAGATCATACGGGGCAACAAGGCTGGTTGCCGCCCCGCTCAACAGCAAATCATCCCCGTCTTTTTTCGCCTCAACCCCCAGATGGCCCAGCAAGGCCAGCATCAACCGTGTATCGGCCAGATCCGGCACATTGCCAAGGCGCAAGGTTTCTGTTCCGACCATTAAGCCGCAAGCCAGCAGGGGAAGGGCGGCATTTTTTGCCCCGCTAATCGCAATTTCGCCTGTTAGCGCTGTGCCGCCATATATTTTAAGACTGTCCATATTCTGCTTTCATTGAACGCTTTTTTTCAAAATTATTCTTCTATCTTCCGGTTTTTTGCCTCCAGCTTTTGCGTGGCTATTTCTGTCTGGCTTCTGGCACGCTGCTGCTGTTTGCGTTTTTTTAAATTCTCTCGCAAGGCTTTATCCAGGCGGGCGCGGCGTTCTGCCTCGCTATTTGCAGATTTATCGGGGGTATGCCTGGTCATTTATTTTCCCCTCCTGATAAATAATAAAACCCGTAATAAAACCCGGGCGAAAAAGGCGGTTTTTTGGCATTCTGTCCATCATTACTATAATGGGTTGTTTCATAATCTTAATCATGCCTAATCTTAAACAAAATTGAACCAGCCTATCGATGATTTGGGCATCATGGTGTGAAAATACGGCAGAAACAAGGAAGATGCGATGAAAAAATTTCTGCTGCCAATGGTTTTAATTGCTGGATTAATTATTTTTTTCACAACCGATTTGAAAAATACATTCAGCTTTGCCGGGCTTGCAACCAATTACAGCGTTATTACAGAATTTGTGGCCAGTAACCAGCTGGCCAGCTGGCTCGGCTTTATGCTGTTATACGCAGCGGTAGTGGCACTTTCATTGCCTGCTGCCTCGCTGCTGACGCTGGCAGGCGGGGCGGTGCTGGGATGGATAGCTATTCCGCTTATTATTATCGGGGCAAGTGCCGGGGCTTGTGTGGTGTTTATCGCCGCCAAAACCGTTTTTGCCAGCCTGTTTGCCGAGCGGGCGGCCGGCTTTATTGCGCGTCTGGAAGCCGGCTTTAAAAAGGATGCTTTTTCCTATTTGCTGGCGTTGCGGCTGATACCGGCTGCCCCTTTTTGGGTGGTAAATATTGTCCCGGCCTTGCTGGGGATGCGCCTGCTGCCCTTTTTTATTGCAACCTTTATCGGCATCGCGCCTGGCACTTCTGTTTATGTCGCAGTTGGCCGCGGCTTTGATAAAGTGCTTGCCCGCGGTGAGGTACCTGACCTTTCTACCTTGCAAGACCCGTATATTATTGCCCCGCTTGTGGCGCTGGGGCTTTTGTCTTTGATGCCGGTGGTGGTGAAACGGCTAAAAGAGCGCAAAAAAATGGCTGAACACAAATGAAAGATAACATGATTAAAACAGATATTTGCATTATCGGGGGCGGCTCAGGCGGGCTGTCTGTGGCCGCAGGGGCAGCGCAGATGGGCGCAAAGACAGTCCTGTTTGAGCGCAGTGAAATGGGCGGCGATTGTCTAAATACCGGCTGTGTGCCCTCCAAAGCCTTGCTGGAAGCCGCTAAAATTGCCAAAACCGCCACGCATGGCAACCCGTCTATGGGCATCACGCCAGGGGACGCGCAGATAGATTTTGCCGCCGTAAAAGCCCATGTCCGTGATGTGATAGCTGGCATCGCCCCGCATGATTCAGAAGAGCGGTTTCGCACGCTGGGGGTGAATGTTATCAAGGCAGAAGCCAGCTTTACCAGCCCAGATAGCGTTACTGCCATGGTAGATGGCAAGACTGTAAATGTGCGGGCAAAATATTTTGTAGTGGCGACCGGCTCGCACCCGGTTGCCCCGCCCATAAAGGGTCTGGAGGAGGTTGCCTATTTCACCAATGAGACCATCTTTAACCTGACCGAAAAACCGCGCCATCTGATCATTATCGGCGGCGGGCCTATCGGTATTGAAATGGCGCAGGCTCATCGCCGGCTGGGCTGTCAGGTCACCGTGCTGGAAGCCTTTGCCATTATGGGGCGCGATGACCCGGAGCTGGTCGCGCGGCTGATGAGCAAATTGAGAGATGAAGGCATAAGGCTGATAGAGCAAGCCCGCATTACCAGCATCACTCAAAAAAGGGGTAGCATTTCTATTGAACTGGCCGAAGAAGAGCCGGTGGAAGGCTCGCACTTACTAGTCGCAGCGGGAAGAAAACCCAATATCGAAGGCCTTAATCTGGAAGCAGCGCGGGTAAAATATGATGCGCGCGGCATCCAGACCGATAACCGATTGCGTGCCTCTAACCGCCGTATTTTTGCCATTGGTGATGTGGCAGGGCGGCATCAATTCACCCATGTAGCAGGCTATCATGCCGGCATTGTCATTCGAAATATCCTGTTCAAATTACCGGCAAAAATAAAGGATAACGCTATCCCGTGGGTGACCTATACCGACCCTGAACTGGCCCAGACAGGCCTGACCTGGAACGAGGCGGTATCGCGTTTCGGGGCAGGTAATGTGCGCCGCACAGACTGGGAGCTTCGCGAAAATGACCGTGCCAGAGCGGCCAGACGCACCGAAGGGCTTATCCGGATAATCAGCGATAACAGGGGAAAAATTCTGGGGGCGTCTATTCTTGCCCCAAATGCCGGAGAGCTGATCCATAGCTGGACATTGGCAATAGAGGCAGGGCTGAAAATGGCGACTATGGCCAGTGCCATCGCGCCCTATCCAAGCTGGTCGGAAGCCTCAAAACGTGCCGCAGGGGCATTTTTCACCGAAAAATTATTTAGCCCGCGCACCCGAAAGATTGTTCAGTTTTTGTTGAAATTCTGAATTTTTTAACCGCAAAACAGACAGCCCCTGTGACCTGTTTATCGCTGTTTTAAACCTTTTAGGGTTTTTATCTATGCAGCATCGGTTTAATAAATCCGCCGCCCCTTCCTCTGCGGAATTTGATTATGTGATTATCGGCGCAGGTTCAGCTGGTTCGGCTATCGCCTATCGGCTGGGCGAGGATAAGAGCATATCTATCGCTCTTATTGAATATGGCGGCAGTGATGCAGGGCCTTTTATTCAAATGCCGGCAGCCCTTTCCTATCCGATGAATATGCGCCTTTATGACTGGGGCTATCGGGCGGTAGCAGAGCCCGCCCTTGATGGCCGGTCACTGGTCTGTCCGCGCGGCAAGGTGATAGGCGGATCTTCTTCTATCAACGGGATGATATATGTGCGTGGTCATGCAGGCGATTATGACCATTGGCAGGCACAAGGGGCAAGCGGCGGGTCGTATGCCGATATCCTGCCCTATTTTAAAAAAATGGAAACCGCCCTGGATGGCGCGGCAGGGATGGGCCGTTGCATATTACCCGCAGCCAGCAATCCAACCCACTGCATCACGCCTTTATGCGCGCCGCCAGACAGGCAGGATATGCCCTTACCCCCGATTATAATGGCCAGCGCCAGGAGGGGTTTGGCCCGGCAGATATGACCGTT
>JAURQT010000011.1 GCA_030835985.1 Alphaproteobacteria bacterium | reverse complement strand
TCGCTTGCGATCAGCAAGACATTTAACGGGTTGGTGTTTTCAATGCCGGGGATCTCAACATCGCTGCCCGCCGCACCCAGCTGGTTTATCTGGTCAAACAGGCTGGCTATCATATCTGCGATATCGCTATCACTTCCTTCCAGAAAATAGCGTTCTGCCAGGCCAATTTTTATGCCGTGCAGACCAGCTTCCATCTGTTCTGTATAGTCAATTTTTGCGGCCTTTATGCTCATCGCATCGGTGCTATCATAGCCGGTCAGACAAGACAGGATGCGTGCGCCATCCTCTACCGAACGGGTCAGCGGCCCTGCGGTATCCAGCGAGGCTGAAAGGGGAAAAATACCGCTTCTGGAAATCAGCCCTTGTGTGGGCTTGATGCCCACCAGCCCACATGCGGCAGCTGGCAGGCGAATAGACCCGCCTGTATCACTGCCAAGTGCACCTGGCACAATACCGGCTGCCACCACTGCTGCCGAGCCAGAAGAAGACCCGCCACAAACATAATCCCTGTTCCAGGGGTTTTTGGGTGTGCCGGCATAGGCATTATGGCCGGTTACCCCCAGCGCATATTCCACCGATACCAGGCGTCCGCAATCTATCGCCCCGGCTTTATCGAGCTTATCAATCGTGGTAGCGGTTTTTTTGGCTAACTGGCCTTTACAGGATTTTGAGCCGCCCTCATCTGGCCAGATGGCCGCCTTTGTGTTGCGACCATATAGCTCTTTATGGGCAAGCGGGACACCAAATAGCGGCAGATCGGCATCGCCTGTTGCAACAGATTGTGCCTGATCCTGGCTAAATTCCGGATCAAGAAAGACGGTGGCATCCAGCTCTCTGCCCAGCCCGTCCAGTGCCTCTATTACCTTTGCGGTGCGCGCACCGATGCCAGCTACATCCTGGCGATTTTCGCTTAAAATTTCAGAAATGGACTGGTAGAAAGGCATATCTTTTTATCCAGCCGAGCGCAGCTGGCTTTCTGCGGCCTCTTCAAACAGATCCCTTACCGATTTTTTTAGCCGGTCATCCAGCGGATAGCTGGCCAGTAAATCCAGCAAAACAGCGCTTGTTTCATGGGCAAGGGTGATATCTGCCTGTGATATGCCAGAGGCGGCCAACCAGTCTTTTACCTGTGCATCATTCTTTTTATCTGTCATAGCCTTTAAAATCTATCTGCGCTTTTTTTGGCCGACAAGCTGAAAATGGCTTTTGGGGCGCATTTTTTACCAGCCCTGGACAGATATCGGCCACCCATCGCCAATTAAGGGTGTATTAGATCAAGACAATTTGTGTGTTCTGTGCTAGTTATGCCCCAGCTTTAAACAGTAATTTTTCTTATCAAAAAAATGCATGATCAAATTCCACATAGCGCGGCCATAGCCGATAGTGACTATGTCATCTTTGGCGGGACAGGCGATTTGGCTTTGCGCAAAATCTTCCCGGCTCTTTTCTGGCGCTATATTGACGGGCAAATCGGTGATAATTTCCGGCTGATCGCCACATCGCGCAAACCGGTCGATCTGGCCGAATTTTCAGAAAAGCTGAGGCCATTTTGTGCCGATGCGCTGGCCAGCGCACCAGAAGCAGAAGCAGTCTGGGAAAAATTTATCCAGCTTGTCTCTATTCAGATTGTCGATATTGCCTCAGGGGACGGGGCAGAAGAGATGGCAAGATTTCTCTTGCGAGAGGCAAGTGAGAGGCGCCCGCTTATCTATTATCTGGCGGTTGCCCCTGCCCTGTTTGGGCCGAGTTGCCAGCTCTTGCAAAAAGTGGGGCTGGCCGTATCGCAAAGCCGGGTGGTGGTGGAAAAGCCGCTTGGCCATGATTATCTGTCGGCAGAAAAAATCAGTCAGGAAATCCGCTCGGTTTTCAGCGAGGATCAGATCTATCGTATCGATCATTATCTGGGCAAGGAAACGGTTCAAAATTTAATGGCGTTGCGCTTTGCCAATGTCATTTTTGAAAGCCAGTGGAATAATAACGCGATTGACCATGTCCAGATTACCGTTGCCGAAACCGTCGGGGTGGGACAGCGTGCCAGCTATTATGATGAAAGCGGGGCCTTGCGCGATATGGTGCAAAACCATATTCTGCAGCTGGTCTGTCTGGTGGCAATGGAGCCGCCTTCGCATTTTGATGCCAATCAGGTGCGCGATGAAAAATTACGCGTCCTAAAAGCGCTTCGCCCCCTGAAGGCTGAGGATATTATTCGCGGTCAATATCAGGAATATGAAGGCGAGCTGGGCAAGCGCTCAGACACAGAAACCTATGTTGGCTTGCGGCTGGGGATCGAAAATTGGCGCTGGGCAGGCGTGCCTTTTTATGTGCGTACCGGCAAAAAGCTGGCCATGCGTGCCAGTGAAATTGTCATCACCTTCAAACGAAAGCCGCATGATATTTTTGCCGATCAAAAATCCGGGACAGCCAGAACAGATAGGGATGATCTGCCCAATCGGCTGGTGATACGCTTGCAACCCCAGGAAGGGCTACGCTTGCAGCTTATTTCCAAAGAGCCGGGCCCTGGCGGGATGCGGCTATTTCCCTCTGAGTTAAACTTGTCTTTTGATAATACGTTTGGCGCGCGCCTGCCAGATGCCTATGAACGGCTTTTGATGGATACAGCCAGAGGCAATCAGACCCTGTTTATGCGCCATGATGAAGTGCTGGCCGCATGGGCCTTTATTGATCCGGTGATCGAAATGGCGAAAAAGACCCCGCCCAGCCTGTATCGGACAGGCACATTTGGCCCGGCAGACAGCTTTTTTGCTGACAAGGATGATAGCTGGATTGATCCCAAAGAAGATAGCGGCCGATAACGGGCTGGCAGAACCGGCGCATAATTGAATAGCGGAATGATGGATAACTCTATAGACCCAAATTGCCAGAAAATAGCCAGTGCCATTGCCCGCCAGCTAGAGGATGCTATCGTTCTGCATGGCCGGGCCAGCCTTGTGGTGTGTGGCGGCTCCAGCCCTTTGGGGGTGTTTGCCTGGCTGGCACAGGCAGATATTAACTGGGCGGCGGTAACCATCACCCTGGCCGATGATCGCCAGGTTGCCGCGGATAGCCCGCATAGCAATATCCGGCTGGTCAGGGAAAATCTGCTGATAGATAAAGCGGCAAAGGCAGAATTTATGCCGCTTTGTGACGTGCCGGCCGATAAGCTGATGCCTTTTGATGTTGTCTTGCTGGGCATGGGGCCAGATGGGCATATCGCCTCTTTATTTCCGGATATGATGGATAATGCAGATGCCTTTAGCCTGCGTGCCCCGCCGCAAATTTTATCGCTTGGGGCAAAGGGTGATCCGCTGCTGGCGCGTATCAGCATGAACCTTTCCATGCTCACAAATTGTCATGCCTTGCTATTATTGGTAAAAGGGGCACACAAAAAAGCCCTTATCCAGGAGGTGCGCGCCGAAGCTGCTGCTGCCCCGCAACGCTATCCTGTCGGTATATTGCTGGCACAGAGCAAAAAAACCGTCCAGCTTTGCTATCTGGATTAACCCTGTCTTTCGAGGTTTAGATGAAGCCATTGGATAAAAAGCCACTACATAAAAAAATTGAACAGGTCATCGAGCGGGTGCGCAAACGCTCGGCTGTCACCCGTTCAGCCTATCTGGCAGATATTGAAAAAATGCATAGCGCCCCGGATTCAGACAGGCGCTCTGTGGCGTGTTCAAATATGGCGCATGTGGCCGCTGCCGCCGGACAGGATCAGCAAGAATTACTTGGCCAGTCAGATGCCCTGAAGCCCAATATCGCGGTGATTACCGCCTATAATGATATGCTTTCTGCCCATCAGCCCTTTGAGAATTATCCCGCCCTTATCCGCGCGGCGGCCAGAGAGGCAGGCGCAACCGCACAGGTGGCAGGCGGCGTTCCTGCTATGTGTGACGGGGTTACACAAGGCCGGCCAGGCATGGAGCTATCTCTGTTCAGCCGCGATATTATCGCCATGTCAACGGCTGTTGGTCTATCGCATAATGTATATGATGCCGCGTTATGTCTGGGGGTATGTGATAAAATTGTGCCGGGTCTGGTGATGGGCGCACTTGCCTTTGGCCATTTGCCGGTGATTTTTGTGCCCGCAGGGCCGATGGAATCCGGCCTGCCTAATACAGAAAAAGCCCAAATTCGCAAAGCCTTTGCCAGAGGCGAGATTGACCGTACCGCCCTTTTAAAGGCAGAAAGTGCGGCCTATCATGCCGCCGGCACTTGTACTTTTTATGGCACGGCCAATTCAAATCAGATGCTGATGGAAATTATGGGTCTGCATTTGCCGGGTGCTGCTTTTGTTCATCCCCATAGTGATTTGCGCCATGCGATGACGGTAAAGGCAGTGCATCAGGCAGTGGCTATTCACCGCCGCTCGGAAAATGCGCGCCCGCTTGGTCAGCTGCTGGATGAGCGATCTTTTGTAAATGCCATTATCGGGCTGCATGCCACAGGCGGATCAACCAATCATACCTTGCATCTGCCAGCCATGGCCGCTGCCGCAGGGATTGATCTGCGCTGGGAAGATTTTGCTGATCTGTCTGATATCATTCCGCTTCTGGCACGGGTGTATCCAAATGGTTCAGCAGATGTAAACCAGTTTCATGCTGCGGGCAGTATCGGTTTTGTGATGCGCAATTTGCTGGAAGAAGGGCTGCTGGATGGCAGTGCATCGTCTATCTATGGCGATAATCTGGCCGATTGTGCGGTAGAGCCATTTTTGTCAGGAAATGATATCGCCTTTCAGCCGGCCCCGGCGCAATCGGCAGATGAAGATATTTTACGCCCTGCCAGCCGCCCGCATGCCAAAAATGGGGGGCTGAAAATGCTGTCTGGCAATCTTGGCCGGGCGGTCATTAAAATCTCGGCTGTGGAGGAAAGCCGGCATCTTGTCACCGCCCCTGCATTTGTGTTTGAAAATGAAGCGGGCGTGAAAGATGCCTTTGCTGCGGGCAAGCTGGATAAAGATTGTATCGTGGTAGTACGCGCACAAGGCCCGCGCGCTTGCGGGATGCCGGAATTACATAGCCTGACCCCGCTTCTGGCCACGCTTCAGGATAAGGGCTATCATGTGGCATTGGTCACAGACGGGCGGATGTCGGGCGCATCCGGCAGTGTGCCAGCGGCCATTCATCTATGTCCCGAAGCCCTGGCAGGCGGGCCCATCGCACAAATAGAAGATGGCGATATCATCACGCTGGATGCGGTTTCCGGCCAGTTAAGCGTAGCAGCAGATTTAGCACAACGTCCGCTAAAAACAGATTTTGTGCTGGATAATAGCGGGTTCGGGCGGCCATTAATGGCGGGTATGCGCGCCCAGGCAGGCGATGCAGAACAGGGCGGCGGGGTTACCCTGCTCGGCCATATGACAGGGAATATATAAATGAAAATAGATAAAATTATCGCCGCAGGCCATGTGATGCCGGTGATTGTGATCGACCGGGCAGAAGATGCCGCCCCGCTTGGCAATGCCTTGCTGGAAGGCGGTATTCAAACAGCCGAGGTTACCTTGCGCACCCCGGCTGCCCTTGATGCGATAGAGGCGATGGCAAAGGCTTGCCCGGAATTAACGGTAGGGGCAGGTACGGTGATGACAGCCGATCACGCCCGGCAAGTGCGCGATGCCGGCGGCTGTTTTGCGGTTAGCCCGGGCGCAACCGATGCGCTGATAAAGGGCTGTAGCGAGGCAGATTTACCGCTATTGCCCGGGGCAAGCACGGTTTCGGAAATGATGGCATTGGGCGAGAAAGGTTTTTCAATTTTGAAATTTTTCCCGGCCACAGCCGCAGGCGGGCTACCCTTTATCAACGCCCTGGTCAGCCCTTTGGCACAATTTCAATTTTGCCCGACAGGCGGCATAACATTAGCCACCGCCCCGCAATGGCTGGCCTTGCCAAATATTCCCTGTCTGGGCGGCAGCTGGATAGCCCCGCAAAAGCTGATAGCCGATAGGGATTTTAGCACCATTACGCAAAATGCCCGTGCGGCCGCACAGCTTAACAAAGGCTGAAATAAAAGGGGTAGGGGGAATTTTAAGGTGATGACATCAGATCCAAACGCGGCACTTCATTCATCACTACAGGCGGCAGCGACCCGTCTGGCAGATATCCGGCTTGGCGATTTAATGCGCGCCTCGGATCGCCAAAAATTCATCTTTGGCTTTGAAGATTTGCAGGCAGATTGTACGCGCCAGCCCATAGATGCACAAAGCCTGTCCTTGTTGCTGGAGCTGGCCAAAGAGCGGGGTTTAAAAAACAGGCTGGAAGAGATGTTTTCCGGCGTTTATGTCAATCTAAGCGAAGAAAGGCCAGTGGTGCATTGTGATCTGCGCCATCCTGACAGGCTGGCATCGGATGAATTTAAACAGCTTTCGGCCTTTGCCGAAAATCTGCGCCGCAACCCTGACATCACCGCCATTGTTAATTTGGGGATTGGCGGTTCGGATTTGGGGCCAGCAATGGTGGTAGGGGCGCTGGCAGGATATCATGATGGGCCTGCCTGTTATTTTGTGGGCAATATCTGTCCGACCGATTTGCATGATGTGCTGGCCAAATGCGAGGCAGACAAAACCCTTTTTATTGTCACCTCCAAAACCTTTACCACCGCAGAAACCCTGACCAATGCCGAGCTGGCAAAAGCATGGCTGGCTGAAAACGGGGTAGAGGCCAGTCAGGCAATGGTGGCGGTCACCGCTTACGGCGAGCGAGCCCTGAAATGGGGCATTTTGCCAGAACAGATATTTTCCTTTGCCGAAGGGGTGGGCGGGCGTTACTCGCTCTGGTCGGCGGTCGGGCTATCGGTGATGGTTGCCATAGGCGCGGCTGCCTTTGCCGATATGCTGGCAGGGGCGTATGCGATGGACAAACATGTGCAGGAAAGTGATTTTGATAAAAATATCGGCGTGATTATGGGACTGTTGCGGGTTTGGCATCGCAGCTATCTGAACGCGGCATCCTATGGGCTGATGCCCTATGATCAGCGCCTTGCCAGATTGCCGGCCTGGGCTCAGCAGCTGGAAATGGAAAGCAATGGCAAACAGGTTGACCGGCATGGCCAGTCCCTGTCCCGGCCAGCAGGCCCGCTTATCTGGGGAGAGCCAGGCACCAATAGCCAGCACAGTTTTTTCCAGTGGCTGCATCAGGGCGTAGAGGTTGTGCCTGTTGATATTCTGGTGGCAATGCAACCGGCAGAAGGGCTGGCGAATAAAAAATGGCAGGCCAGCCATCAGATGCTAGCTATCAATGCGGTGGCACAGGCAGAAGCGCTGGCTCTGGGGTCTGAAAATACCGAAGAGCCGCATCGCCATTTTCCCGGAAATCGGCCATCTATTTTGCTTAGCTGGGATAAAACCACCCCTTATGCATTGGGGCGCTTGCTGGCCTTATATGAACATATTACGGTGGTGTCCGGCTTTATCTGGGATGTAAACAGCTTTGATCAATGGGGGGTTGAGCTGGGCAAGCAGATGGCAAATAGCTTGCAATCAGATGCCGATCTCGGCCAGTTTAGCCCGGCGGCCAGAGCGTTTCTGGCACGGCTGAAATAACCGTAAAATTTTAATCAGACAGGAGTGAGGGATAGGCCATGCTATTGGGATGTATCGGGGATGATTTTACCGGCTCAAGCGATCTGGGCAATATGCTGACCAAGGCAGGGATGCATGTGGTGCAATATTCAGGTGTGCCAGATGGCCCGGCTGCCAGCGATGTTGAGGCCGGGATTGTTGCGCTGAAATCGCGCTCTATCCCGGTTCAGGATGCTATCAAACAAACACTTGCCGCGCTGGCATGGTTGCAAGAGCAGGGCTGCCAGCAATTCTTTTTCAAATATTGCTCTACCTTTGATTCTACCCCGCACGGCAATATTGGCCAGGTAGCACAAGCGCTGGCAGAAAAATTAGGCGCCGAGCAAATTATTTTCTGTCCAGCCTTTCCAACAACCGGTCGGTCTATCTTTCAGGGACATTTATTTGTGGGCGATCAATTGCTCTCGGACAGTCCGTTAAAAGACCATCCGTTAAATCCGATGACAGAATCCGATTTACGCAAATGGCTGGCCTTGCAAACCGGGACAGAAATCGGCCATGTTGCTTTTTCGGATGTGCAAAAAGGGTCTGATCAGGTGCGCCGGAAAATGGCAGATGAAGCCGCAGCAGGGCGCCATTATATGATTGTCGATGCGATTACAGATGCTGATTTGATGGTGGTTGGCAAGGCATTGAAATCCCAGCCCCTTGTTACGGGCGGCTCGGGTATCGCGATCGGCCTGCCACAGAATTTTTCAGAAATGGCCGACAAAAAAAACGCGTCTGATAGCTGGCAGGGTGAGGCAGGTAAATGTGTAGCGGTCTGCGGGTCATGTGCAGCCGCCAGCCGGGCACAAATCAGCGCGCATAAAGCGGCTGGCCAGCCGGTTCTTGCACTGGATAGCGATGCGGTCATTACCGGCGAATATGGCATATCGGATGCGCTGGACTGGGCGGAAAAAACGCTTGCAGAACATCCCGGCACTATTCCCCTTATCTATAGCTCGGCTGACCCGCAAGCGGTGCGTGCCATTCAGGAAAAATATGGCCGCGAGCTGGCAGCCGAAGCCTTTGAGAGCTTTTTCGGGGCATTGGCAAGCGCGCTTGTTAATGATCTGGTCAACCGGTTAATAGTTGCAGGCGGCGAGACATCCGGGGCGGTGGTCGAAGCCCTTGCCTTGCCTTCGCTTGTTATCGGGCCTGAAATTGACCCGGGCGTGCCAGCCCTTCGTGGCGGTGAAAACCTTGCCCTTGCGCTAAAAAGCGGTAATTTCGGGGCAGAGGATTTCTTTGTCAAGGCGGCGGCCTGTCTTGCCGGAAAACCCGTATAGACAGCTACGATAAAAAGCATAGAGAAAGATAGATGCCATGACAGATACCATGCCAAATACCATGACAAATGCCAAACAGCGCGAACAGATTTGCCTGCTGGCAAAATCCATGTTTGATCGCGGCCTGACCGCCGGGGCAAGCGGCAATATTTCTGTCCGATGTGCAGATGGCAGCTTGCTGGTCACCCCGACAGGGGCGTGTTTTGGCCGGCTGGATCCCGGCCAGCTTTCCCATATTAGCGCGGCTGGCCAGCATCTTTCAGGCGATGCGCCCACAAAGGAAATGCCGCTACATAGCGCTTTTTATGAAAGCCGCCAGAATACCGGTGCGGTCGTGCATTTACATTCCACTCATTCGGTTGCGCTCTCGATGATAACGCCTGCAGACGACGATAAACCCTTCCTGCCGCCGCTTACCGCCTATTCTGTGATGCGGCTGGGCAAGGTTGAATTATTGCCCTATTTTCGGCCAGGCGATCCGGCAATGGGGGATGCGGTACGCTCGCTGGCTGGCAAGCGCTCGGCTGTTATGCTGGCCAGTCATGGCCCGGTGGTTGCGGGACTGGAATTGGAAGCTGCAGTCTATGCGATTGAAGAGCTGGAAGAGACCGCTAAATTATGCTTATTGCTACGGGGGATGAAACCCACTATGTTGAGCGATGCACAAATCAGAGACCTTGCTACCCATTATAAAATTGAATGGGACTAGCACGCCTCTGGCGCTTGGGAAAAATAATTTATGGAAAAAATGATTTCGGTGCAGGGGCTGTCAAAAGTATATGCATCTGGAAATGTCGCCCTTTGTGAGGTTGATCTGGAGATCAAAAAGGGCGAGATACTTGCCTTGCTTGGGCCAAATGGTGCTGGAAAAACAACCCTGATTTCAATGATTTGCGGACTGGTAAATTCGACCGCTGGCCGGGTTATCATAGACGGGTTTGATATCCAGAGCGATTATCGCGCCGCCCGCAAGCTGGTCGGTCTTGTCCCGCAAGAGGTCGCCCTGGAGCCGTTTGAAAAAGTGATCAATACCGTGCAGTTTTCGCGCGGGCTTTTTGGCTTTCCCCCGAATAAAACGCTGATTGAAAATGTGCTGAAAAAATTATCCTTATGGGATAAGCGCAACACCCCTATCAAGGAATTATCCGGTGGCATGAAAAGGCGGGTATTAATCGCCAAAGCCCTTAGCCATGAGCCGCGTGTGCTGTTTCTGGACGAGCCGACCGCCGGGGTGGATGTCGATCTGCGCAGGGATATGTGGCGGATTGTAGAAGAGCTGAAAGCCGATGGGGTGACCATTGTTCTGACCACCCATTATATTGAAGAGGCCGAAGCCCTGGCTGACCGGGTAGGCGTGATTTCTGCGG
>JAURQT010000106.1 GCA_030835985.1 Alphaproteobacteria bacterium | reverse complement strand
CGTGCAGTTTTCGCGCGGGCTTTTTGGCTTTCCCCCGAATAAAACGCTGATTGAAAATGTGCTGAAAAAATTATCCTTATGGGATAAGCGCAACACCCCTATCAAGGAATTATCCGGCGGCATGAAAAGGCGGGTATTAATCGCCAAAGCCCTTAGCCATGAGCCGCGTGTGCTGTTTCTGGACGAGCCGACCGCCGGGGTGGATGTCGAGCTGCGCAGGGATATGTGGCGGATTGTAGAAGAGCTGAAAGCCGATGGGGTGACCATTGTTCTGACCACCCATTATATTGAAGAGGCCGAAGCCCTGGCTGACCGGGTAGGCGTGATTTCTGCGGGGCGCATATTGCTGGTTGAAAACAAGGATCAGCTGATGCATCAGATGGGCACAAAAGAGATGACAATTTATCTGCAACAGCCTGTTGATACATTGCCCGATACGCTCAAAAAATATGATTTACGCCTGTCCGCAGATAACCATAGCGTTATTTATAGCTATGATACCAAAGCTGATCGCACCGGCATTACCGGCCTGTTATCCGATTTATCTGCCGCCGGGCTATCGCTGCGTGATTTGCAAACCTCGCAAAGCTCTCTGGAAGATATCTTTGTCGATTTGGTAAAGGATTAATGCGATGAATATGTATGCGATAAGAGCGATTTATTTATTTGAAATGTCGCGTACCTTTCGAACCCTGTTGCAATCTATCATCTCGCCGGTGATTTCCACCGCGCTGTATTTTATTGTGTTTGGCTCGGCCATTGGCAGCCGGATGGTGGCCATTGACGGGGTAAGCTATGGTGCGTTTATTGTGCCGGGTCTGATTATGCTGACAGTGTTGATGCAGAGCGTCACCAACGCTTCCTTCGGGATTTATTTTCCCAAATTTATTGGCACGATATATGAGCCATTATCCGCGCCCATTTCCTATTTCGAGATGTTAATCGGCTATGTTGGGGCAGCGGCAACAAAATCGATGGTAATTGGCCTGATTATTCTGCTGACCTCATTTTTATTTGTGCCGTTACAGATAGCCCATCCTTTCTGGATGCTGGGCTTTTTATTGCTGACCTGTGTATCGTTCAGCCTGCTCGGTTTTATCATTGGCATTTGTGCGCGCAATTTTGAACAGCTTAATCTGGTGCCTGCCCTTATCATTACCCCGCTGGTGTTTCTGGGGGGCAGTTTTTATTCTATTAGTATGCTGCCGCCTTTCTGGCAGACCGCTACCCTGTTTAATCCGGTTGTCTATCTTATCTCCGGATTTCGCTGGGCGTTTTTTGATACATCAGACGTGGCGGTCAGCTACAGCCTTATCGCCATCATCCTGTTCAGCCTGTTATTTGTGGGCATCATCGGGCTTATCTTCAAGACAGGCTATCGGCTAAAGCCCTGAGCCTGGCTGGAAAATCTCTGGTTTCAGGATTGCCAGTTCGGGGGGCGTTTTTCAATGAATGCGCCAATGCCTTCTTCTGCATCTTTTTCCAGCATATTATGGGTCATTACCGCTGCGGCATATTCATAGGCCTCTGCCAGCCCCATCTCGGCCTGTTTATAAAAGGCCTCCTTGCCGATTTTCACGGTTGAAGCCGGTTTGCTGGCGATGATTTGGGCATATTGCATGGCGGCCTCTTCCAGCTCTTCTGCTGGAACAGCCTGATTTATCAGCCCCCATTCTGCGGCCTGGTCGGCACTAACCATCTCGCCTGTCAGCAGCATCTGCATCGCTTTTTTACGGGATATATTGCGCGATAGCGCGACCATTGGCGTTGAGCAAAATAAACCGATATGCACCCCCGGCGTGGCAAAATGGGCATGGCTGGCCGCAACGGCCAGATCGCAAGTGGCTACCAGCTGGCACCCTGCGGCGGTTGCAGTGCCCTGAACGGCGGCTATTACCGGTTTCGGACAGGCGATAATGGCCTGCATCACGGCCGAACATTTGGTCATTGTCTGGCTAAAAAAGGCCTGACCTTTATCGGCATCGCTGCGGGCAGCGGTTAATTCCTTTAAATCATGGCCGGCACAAAAAACCGGGCCATTTGCCTGCAGGATAATGACTTTAACATCCGCGGTTTCAGATAGCCTGGCAAAGGCCCCTGCCAGCCCGTCCAGCATCGCCATGGACAAGCTGTTTCGCGATTCTGGCCGGTTCAGGGTAAGGCTGGCAATGCCGCCCTCAAAATATTCAAGAAGTAGTGCGTCACCCAAAGCCGGGTTTTCGGAGCTGGAAGTGTTTTTCTTCGTCATTTTAAAAGCCTTGTTTCTTTTAAAAAGGTGTTATCTTTGATATTGGCGATTTCTTTTGTTCAGGCTAGAGTATTTTTCATGGATGGTGATACAAAAAAAATGAATTTGGTGCAGGAAGCTGCTCTGCGACCTGTTAGCTTAAGCGATAAATATGATCTGGACACGCCGGATGTGTTTGTTACCGGCACGCAAGCTCTGGTGCGGCTATGTCTCTTGCAAGCAGAGATTGACAGGCGTGCAGGGCTAAATACCGCAGGCTATGTGACCGGCTATCGCGGCTCGCCTCTTGGCAGTATTGACCTGCAATTTTTGCAGGCAGAATCTGCGCTGAAAGGGGCAAATATTACCTTCACCCCCGCCTTGAACGAAGATTTGGCCGCGACGGCTATCTGGGGATCACAACAGGCAGAATTATTTGGCGAGGGCAAATATGATGGCGTGTTTGGCATCTGGTATGGCAAGGGGCCGGGTGTTGATAGAACAGGCGATGTATTTCGTCACGCAAATCTGGCGGGGACTTCTGCGACAGGCGGTGTGCTGGCGCTGATGGGCGATGACCATGTCGGTGAAAGCTCTACGGTCTGTCACCAGTCTGAATATGCGATGATGGATGTAATGATCCCGGTGCTTAACCCTGCCAATCTGGAAGAGATGGTGGATTTTGGCCTGCATGGCTGGGCGCTATCGCGCTATGCCAGCGTCTGGTGCGGGATAAAATGTGTAAAGGATAATATTGAATCCTCGGCCTCTGTCAGCCTGACCCCGGAAAAATTTCATGCCCATCTGCCAAATGATTTTGATATGCCAGAAGGCGGATTAAATATCCGGCGTAATGATACAAGATTTGATCAGGAAGCCAGATTGCACGCCCATAAGATGCGCGCAGCACAAGCCTATGCCAGAGCCAATAAGCTGGACAGGGTTACATATGGTGGCGGGGATGCGCCGCGCTTCGGGATTATCAGCACTGGCAAATCCTATATGGATGTGGTCGAGGCGCTGGCCGATTTGGGTATCAGCCCGGCAAAGGCAGAAAAGCTGGGTCTGAGCGTCTATAAAATCGGTATGTCCTGGCCGGTAGAGCCAGAGGGGCTGAGAGCCTTTGCAAAGGGGCTGGAAAGCATTTTGGTGGTCGAGGAAAAACGCGGTCTGGTGGAAGGTCAGGTCAAGGAAATCCTGTATGGCACAAAAAATCCGCCGGCTGTTTTTGGAAAACGTGATTTGGACGGTAATCGTTTGCTAACCGAAGAGGGATCGCTCACCTCTACCGAGGTGGCGATGGCGATTATCGATAAATTGCTGCCAGTGCACGTGCGCGACGCTGACCTGGTGCAAAAGCATCAAACGCTCCAGGATATTCTGGCCAGGGAATTTACCGCACTATCGATTGCCCGCACCCCCTATTTTTGTGCCGGTTGCCCGCATAACAGCTCGACTGTCCTGCCTGAAGGGATGCGCGGCTATGCCGGTATCGGATGTCACTATATGGCTCAATTTATGGATCGCGATGTCGAGGGCTTTACCCATATGGGCGGCGAGGGGGCAAACTGGATCGGTGAGGCCTGTTTCTCGCACCGCAAGCATATATTCCAGAATATTGGCGATGGCACGTTTAATCATTCCGGTTTGATGGCGATACGTGCCGCTGTCGCAGCCGGGGTCAATATGACCTATAAGGTGTTATATAATGATGCGGTGGCCATGACAGGCGGGCAAGCCCATGAAGGGGGTATAACCCCTGTTGAAATTGCCGGGCTGTTGCGTGCAAGCGGGGTTGCCCCGCTGATACTGGTAACCGATGACCTCTCTCGCCATGATAAATCTGCCTATCCGGAGGGGATGCGTTTTTATCACCGAAGCGCGCTGCAAATCGTGCAAAAAGAGCTGGCAGAGGTAAAAGGGGTTAGCGGCCTGATTTATGATCAGACCTGTGCTACTGAAAAAAGGCGTCGGCGCAAGCGCGGTAAAATGGTTGACCCGAACGAGCGTATCTTTATCAACCCGGAGGTGTGTGAAGGATGCGGTGATTGCGGGGTGCAATCCAATTGTGTGGCTATTCTGCCTCTGGAAACAGAATTGGGACGCAAACGCCAGATTGATCAATCTGCCTGTAATAAGGATTTTTCCTGTATCAAGGGGTTCTGCCCCAGCTTTGTCAGCGTCAAGGGCGGCCAGCTACGCAAGCCAGAGGCCCAAAAGCTGGAAACAGACTTGCCTGTTCCGCCAGCTGTCTTTTCGCTTGCCCAGCCGATGAGCATTGTTCTGACAGGGGTCGGCGGGACAGGGGTGGTAACCATTGGCGCACTGCTGGGTATGGCTGCCCATCTGGAAGGCAAGGGGTGCGGGATTATCGATATGGCTGGCCTGGCACAAAAAGGCGGGGCGGTAACCAGCCATATTCGCCTGGCCGCCAATCCAGAAGATATTTCTGCCATCCGTATCGGGGCAGGCAGTGCCGATCTGCTGCTGGGCTGTGATAGCCTGGTCAGTGCAGAAACGGGGCTATTGAAATTGATGCGCCGGGACGGGTATGTGGTCGCCAATAGCTATGAGATGCCAACAGGCGATTTTACCCGTAATAGTGATTTGAAATTCCCCGCCGGCGATATTGCCCGGCGTTTGAGCGCGATTGTGGATGAAGATCGCTCTGTAATGGTGAATGCAACCGAAATGGCACGTGCCCTGTTAGGCGATGCGATAGCGGCGAATTTATTCCTGCTTGGGGCAGCGTTCCAGCGTGGTCTTATCCCGCTATCGGCGGCGGCAATCGAACAGGCGATCACGCTAAATAATGTGGCGGTCGAACAGTCAAAACAGGCCTTTTTATGGGGCCGGCAATGGGTGGCAGACCCGGATATGGTAAATGCCGCCTATCAGGCAAAACAGGCAGGATATGCATCATCTGGCCAGAAAATCGACACGCTGGAAGGGGTGATAGCCGATCGCAAAAAACGGCTTACTGATTATCAGAATGCCAGCTATAGCGCGGCCTATGAAGACGGGCTGGCCCCTATCCTGGCAGCCGATTTTGATCCCGAGCAGCGATTATCCAGAGCCGCTGCCAGATATCTATATAAAATGATGGCAATAAAAGATGAATATGAAGTTGCCCGCCTGTACAGCAATGGCCAGTTTAGCCAGCAAATAGCGCAAATGTTTGAAGGAAAAACAGAGCTGTCCGTGCATTTATCCCCGCCCTTATTTGCCGCAACCGACCCGGCAACCGGACGGCCACGCAAATCTGCTTTTGGCAGCTGGGTGTGGCCAGCTTTCAAATTGCTGAGCCATCTTCGCGGCCTGCGCGGCACGGCACTGGATATTTTCGGCCTTACAGAAGAGCGCAAAAGAGAGCGAAAGGCGCTGGCGGATTATCGCGCCCTTTTGTCAGAAATAGCGGCAAAGCTGGACAGGGAAAATTATGCGGTAGCGCTGGAAATGGCCAGCTTGCCAGAAAAAATACGCGGCTTTGGCCCGGTTCGCCATGCCTCTATGATCGAAGCCGAAGCCGAGTTGGAAAAGCTGAAAGCCCGTTTTTTGAGCCGTTAAATTTTCGCAACGCCCTTATGGGGAATAGGCAAAAAAAGCCATAGCGACAGGATGAAAGGTCTCGCATTATGAATTATACGCCGCCTATTGAGGATATGAAATTTGGCTTGCGCTATCTGGCCGGGCTGGATCAGTTATCCTCTCTTGCGCCTTTTGCCGAAATAAATACAGAGCTTGCAGATGCGGTTCTCGAAGAAGCAGGAAAGCTGGCAGCCGATGTGATTGCCCCGTTAAATCATGACGCGGATTATCAGGGATGTGTGCATGGCGATGATGGCCATGTGACTACCCCCAAAGGGTTTGCCGATGCCTATAGGGCGATGGCCGAAGGCGGCTGGACAGCGATGGAAGCAGAAGAAGCCTATGGCGGCCAGCATATGCCAATGGCGATCAGCGCGGCGGTAAATGAAATGTGGCAATCTGCCAGCCTCAGCTTTGCGCTGTGCCATCTATTGACCCAAGGCCAGATTTACGCGCTACAGAAATCTGCCAATGATGCCCAGAAAGCGCTGTTTTTGCCGCCTATGATAGAGGGGCGCTGGACAGGGACAATGAATTTGACCGAGCCGCAAGCCGGAACCGATCTGGCAGCGATTAAGAGCCGGGCGATACCCAATGGCGATCATTATCTGATTACTGGCCAGAAAATCTATATTACCTATGGCGAACATGATATGGCCGAAAATATTATCCATCTGGTTCTGGCACGCACGCCGGATGCACCCGAAGGGGTAAAGGGGATTTCTGTTTTTATTGTGCCAAAATTTCTGGTTTATCCGGATGGCAGCCTGGGCGCACGGAACGATGTAAAATGCCTGTCGATTGAAAAAAAGCTGGGCATTAAAGCCTCGCCAACAGCGGTGTTGCAATATGGCGAAAAAGGCGGGGCTATAGGCTATCTGGTCGGCGAGGAAAATAAAGGGCTGGAGATCATGTTCGGGATGATGAACCATGCCCGTTTTTCCGTAGGGCTTCAGGGGTTGGCGATTGCCGAACGCGCCTATCAGCAAGCTGTTGATTATGCCATGAGCCGGATACAGGGCACGCCTCTGGGGCGCAGCGATGGTAGGCCTATTATCGACCATCCCGATGTGTTGCGCCTGCTCTCGGTGATGCGGGCAGAAATTGAAGCGATGCGCGCCCTCATTCTTGTGGGCGGGGCAGCGATGGATAAATCCCATCACGCAAGAGAGGATAAAAAATCATCTGAAGATCAGCGTGCCTCTCTTTTGATCCCGATTATAAAGGGCTGGCTTACCGAACGCTCTGTTGCGCTTACCTCGGATGCGGTTCAGGTACATGGCGGTATGGGCTTTATCGAGGAGACAGGTGCTGCCCAGCATTTCCGCGATTCCCGTATCTTGCCGATTTATGAAGGGACGACCGCTATTCAGGCAAATGACCTGCTGTTCCGCAAGACCTTGCGCGATAATGGGGCGGGGGTGAAAAGATTACTGGACGAGATTGAAGCCGATATGTCCGTTCTGCCAGACAGCCTGTCTGCACCGATGCAATCCAGCCTGTCTTTGGCCAGAAAGACACTGGATGTTTTATGCGGCCGGGCAAACAGTCCGCGCGATGCGGCGGTAAGCGGGGTGGATTGGTTGATGTTGCTGGGCTATTTATGTGGCGGCTGGCAGATGGCCAAATCCGGCCATATCGCCAGTGATGCAGCAACACAGGCCTTTTCGCCGGATTTTCTGGCGGCTAAACAGACGACTTGCCAGATTTATATGACAAGCTGCTTGCCGCAAATCGAAGCCCTGGCGGCTAAAATAACCGGGTCAGGGTCAGATATATTGGCCATGCGCCCTGAATGGCTTGCCAGATAGGCTATTTCTTGCCAGATTGGGCGGGTTTTGGCGAATAATTAAAAAAGGGACAAATCGGATGAGCGATGATTATAAATTCGATACGCTGAGCCTTCATGCAGGGCACGTACCCGATGAGCGATATGGCTCGCGCGCTGTTCCTATCCACCAGACCACCTCTTATGTGTTTAAAGATACGCGCCATGCCGCCGCTTTATATAATATGGAAGTGGGGGGGCATTTATATTCGCGCATCTCTAACCCTACGGTTGCCGTGCTGGAACAGCGTGTGGCCGCTCTGGAAGGGGCGGCTGCCTGTACCGCAACGGCTTCTGGAATGGCGGCATTGTCATCGGCTGTCCTGACCTTATGTTCGGCAGGCGATCATATTGTGGCCTCTGCCCAGCTATATGGTGCGAATGTCAATTTGCTGAAATATACCCTGCCGCGTTTCGGGATTGAGACCAGCTTTGTGAATGCCACTGACCCGCAGGCCTTTAAAGAGGCGATACAGCCAAACACCAAACTGATTTTTGGCGAGGTTATCGGCAATCCGGGTCTGGATATTATGGATGTTGAAGCGGTAAGTGATATCGCCCATAAAGCCGGCATACCCCTGATGATAGATGCGACCTTTAATACCCCCTGGCTGTTAAAGCCTGTAACCACGGGCGTGGATATCATTATTCATTCCCTGACCAAATGGATGGGCGGACATGGCATAGCCATTGGCGGGGCGGTTGTGGATGGCGGCAATTTTGACTGGGGACAAAATGATAAATTCCCCACTATTTCCCAGCCGCATTACTCTATGGATGGTATTAATTTTTACCAGGAATATGGCCCGGTTGCCTTTACCGCAAAATTCCGTGCCGAAGCGATGTATAATTTTGGCCCCTGCCTGTCGCCGACAAATGCCTTTCATTTATTGCAAGGGCTGGAAACCCTGCCGTTGCGTATGCAGCGTCATATGGATAATACTTTTGCCTTGCTGGAATTTTTATCGGGTCATGAGGATGTGGCATGGGTGCGTCATCCCAATCTGCCTGACCATCCCGGCCATGAGATTGCCAGCCGTTTGATGCCGCGCGGGGCAGGCTCTATTATCAGTTTTGGCGTTAAGGGCGGGCGCGATGCTGGCCGTGCCTTTATTGAATCTGTTCAACTGGCCTCGCATCTGGCCAATGTGGGCGATGCAAAGACGCTGGTTATTCACCCGGCTAGCACCACCCATTCCCATATCGATGCCGAGGCAATGAAACAGGGCGGATTAAGCGATGATATGATCCGGCTCTCGGTCGGGCTGGAAGATATTGAAGATATCAAGGCCGATTTTGAATTGGGCTTTCGGGCTGCACGCAAAAAGACCAGAGGCTAGGGAGGTTTTTTTATGTTTGCACAATGCCAAAACCGGAAAAGCTATTTTTCTACAGGCGGGCGCGGCCATCGCCCCGATGCCCCGTTCCTTTTCTTTCTGCATGGCAGCGGGCAATCCCATCTAAGCTGGGTGTTGCAATCGCGCTATTTTGCCTATCAGGGCTTTAATATTCTTGCCCCCGATTTTCCTGGACACGGCCTCTCGGAAGGGGCGCCCCTTGCCAGTATCCAGGAAATGGCTGATTGGGTTATTGCGCTGATGGATGCACAAAACATTGAAAAAGCGGTGATAATAGGCCATTCACAAGGCGGGCTAGTGGCGTTGGAGCTGGCCGCTCGCTATCCTGAACGTACAGAAAAGCTGGTCATTATTGCCAGTGCCCTGGCGATACCGGTCAATGATTATCTGGTATCGGCGGCACAGGATAAACAGCCAGCCGCGATAAAGATGATGACCGGCTGGGGACATGGCGAGGCCGGCCATTTTTATGATAATACCCAGCCCGGTTTCTCGCATCTGGGCTTTGGCCGTGCCTTGATGGCAGGCAATGATACCACCAGCCTCTATACCGACCTGCAAGCCTGTAATCACTATGATAAAGGGGCAGAGGCCGCCTCTCGGCTTGATTTGCCAGTGCTGATTATTCTGGCAGCAGCAGATAAAATGACACCTGTGAAAAAAGGGCGAGAGCTGGCAGCGGCCATAAAAAACAGCCAGCTGGTAGAAATAGCCGGGGCTGGCCATATGTTGCCATCTGAAAGCCCGGATGAGGTAAATGCCGCGCTATTACCCTTTTTGGGCGCGCCGGAATAGACCATCTCTAACAGGGCGATTATCCATTTTTACTTAGATTTATAGCGAGGGTGTCAGATGTCTGCTGTACAGAGTTTTTCAAAAATTGCCGTGATCGGTGCCGGTACGATGGGCAGCGGTATCGCCGCCCAGATTGCCAATGCCGGCTTGCCGGTATTGCTGCTGGATTTGCCTGCCAGAGCTGGCCAGGAACACAATCCGGCAGAACAGGCTATTCAAAGATTGCTGAAATCCGAGCCGCCGCAATTTATGCACCCCTCTATTGCAGACAAGATTACCACAGGGGATATGGAAGCAGATTTTGACCAATTGGCGGGGTGCGATCTGATCATCGAGGCAGTGATAGAACAGCTGCCGGTTAAACAGGCTTTATATAAACGCCTTTACCAGACCATATCGCCCGATTGCGTGGTGACCTCCAATACCTCCACCATTCCTATCTCGCTATTAACCGCAGATATGCCTTCTGATTTTTGCGCCCGTTTTGCCATTACCCATTATTTTAATCCGGTGCGTTATATGCGCTTGCTAGAGCTGGTTAGCGGGGCAGAGACGAGGGCAGATATTCTGGACAGGCTGGCGCTGTTTAATGATCAGGTGCTGGGAAAAGGGGTTGTGCGTTGCTCGGACACGCCGGGATTTCTGGGCAACCGGGTGGGGGTGTTTGCCTTGCAGGTTGGCTTGCATGAAGCGCTGGAAGCCGGGATTGCACCAGAAGATGCCGATGCGCTTATCGGCCGGCCAATGGGCATACCGAAGACAGGTATTTTCGGTTTGTATGATCTGATAGGCATTGATTTGATGGCTGATGTGGTGGCTTCTCTGGCCAGTATTTTGCCAGCGGGCGATGCGTTTCATGGCGTTGGATTTGCCCCGGAAATGGTGCAGAAAATGATAGCAGATGGCTATACCGGCAATAAGGGCAAGGGCGGCTTTTATCGGCGCGGGGAAAAGGGGCGCGAGGTTCGCGCGGTTGCCAAAGGCGGGCTGGATAAAGGCTGGATAGCGGCATCTGGCCAGCTGCACCCGGCCGCTATTCGTGCAGCCCAATATCAGGCCGCACAGGCCGAGCCATTAGAAGCCATCTTTGAAGATAATAGTCCGCAAGGGGCATTTGCGCGCCGCGTTTTGGTGCGTATTTTATCCTATGCGGCCAGCCTTGTTCCCGATATTACCGCCTCGCCGCAAGATATTGATGATGCGATGAAGCTGGGCTTTAACTGGCAGCGCGGCCCGTTTGAGATGATAGATGCGGTGGGCCTGGAACGCTTGCGCGGCCTGGCCGCACAGATGGCATTGCCCTTGCCGCCACAGCTGGAACAGCGCAGCCAGCCCTATTACCGCGTGAACGGCAAAAATCTGGAAATAGATATCGCGCAAAAAGGCTATCAGCCTGTTAGTTTGCCAAAAGGGGCGATGCGCTTTTCGATGATGCGGCGTTCAGCAGATCTGCTGGCCAGAAATGATGCAGCCAGCCTTTATCGGCTGGAGGGGGATTTGCGGCTGGTCGAATTTCATTCCAAGGCCAATGCGTTAAATGATTTATCGATGCAGATTGTTCATGCCGCTGCCACTGATCACGGGCGCGGCATTATCATCCATAATGATGCCCAGCATTTTTCAGCCGGGGTCGATCTGAACCATTTTCAGGGATTGATTAACACACGCGATTTTGCCGAAATGGATGCCTTTCTGGATAGGTTTCAACAGGCGGTGAAAGCCTTGAAATATAGCCCGGTTCCGGTCATTGGCGCGCCCTCTGGCCTGGCCGCAGGGGGCGGATTTGAGGTGCTGATGCATTGCGATAAGCTGGTGGTTCATAATAATTCTGTTCTGGGTCTGGTTGAGGCAGGGGTCGGGCTTGTGCCCAGCGGCGGCGGGGTAAAAGAGACCTATTTGCGCTGGTATGCGAAATGCGGGGATTGGCAAGAAGCGGCCTGGAAAAGCTGGATGCAAATTGGCTATGGCCGCACCGGCAGCTCGCCCCGGCTTTCGGCAAAGCTGGAATATTTTCGCCAAAGTCATGATATCTCTATCATGAGCCGTGACAGATTGCTAACCAGAGCTATTGAGGAAGCCGAGCAAATGGCTGGCAATTATCATGTTCTGCCGGTTCCCGAAGTTAGGCTGGCCAGCCATAGCCTTACGGCCGAAATGGATGCCTTTATGCAAGACGGTGTGGATAAAGGGATGTTCACTGCCCATAATAAAGTGGTGGCGATGGCTATTGCCAGCATCATGGTTGCCGATGAAGGAGAGCCAGGCGAAACCTCGGAGCAGGCCTTGTATGACCGCGAAAGAAGGGCATTTCTGCAGCTTGCCCAAACCGACGCTACAGCACAGATGATAGCAAAAATGCTGGCAGGTTAGCCGCGTATTTCAAGCTCTATTACTTTATCTGTGGCGGTTTCTATATCGCGCGGGTCATGGCTTACCAGCAATACAGGCAGTTTCAGCCTTTCAGCCTCGCTTTTTACCAGCTGGGCAATATCTGTGCGCCGCGCATCATCCAGGCTGGAAAATGGCTCATCCAGCAACAGAGCCTCTGGCTCTGCCAGCAAGGTTCGAAGCAGTGCGATGCGGGCTTGCTGACCCCCTGACAAGGTTTCTGGATCGCGCCCTCCCACCCCCTCCAGACCGGCTATGTGCAAGGCTTCTTCTATTCGGGATTTGCGCGCCTCCCCTCTCACCGATGCTGGCAAGCCAAAGCCCAGATTATCGCCAACGCTTAGATGGGGAAATAATAAAGGTTGCTGGAACATCAGCCCAACGCGCCGCTTTTCCGCTGGCAAGCTATCTATTTGCCGCCCCTTTAGCCAGATATGACCCTCTGCCTCCAGCCCCTCGGTAGGAATGCCGGCAATCCAGCGCAGCAGGGTGGATTTTCCGGCCCCGCTTGGCGCGCTCAACACGCAGATCTCGCCGCCGTCAATCTCAAGATTTAGTGGGGAAAATAGCGGGGCTTGCCCAAAATTAAGGGCGGCATTTTTCAGGATAAGCATATCTCAGACAGCCTCGCTTGCTTGTTCACCATGCCCTGATTAAATATGCAGGATGCATTCGGGCTTAACTTTGCCAATTCCAGGGATAATCTGCCAGCCTGACGCGCCAAAAGATACCACCCATAGAAAATAATTATGATTTATTAAGCCTTATTTAACGAAATTAGGGTAGACTGGCTTTGCGCCAAATTATAACAGGTAAGGCTTCTGGCATTGAGGATAAGCCGCGCATCGGTAAAAAATTAATATCAAAAGGCGTTTTCGCATGAGCCATTTTATTTCTTCACTTAAATCTTTGACGATAGGCCTGGCCGCGTTGCTGAGTGTGATATTTTCCTTATCCGGCACGGCTATCGGGGCAGAAAATTTTGACCGTCTGATAAAAAAAGCCAAAGGCCAGACAGTATATTTCAATGCCTGGGGCGGCTCGCCTCAGATCAACAGCTATATTGCCTGGGCAGGCAGTCAGCTAAAATCGCGCTATGGGGTGAGTGTGGTGCATGTCAAGCTGACCGAAACAGCTGATGCGGTCGCGCGTATTCTGGCAGAAAAATCTGCTGGCAAAAATACTGGCGGGTCGGTAGATCTGGTCTGGGTGAATGGCGAGAATTTTGCCTCTCTCAAACGCCAGTCATTATTGCGCTCGGATAGCTGGGCGTTTAACCTGCCTGCCTTTGCCTATACAGATAAAGATGCGCTGCCCGGCATCGTCAGTGATTTTGCCAATCCGACAGACGGGCTGGAATCGCCATGGGGCCGTGCCCAGCTGGTTTTTGGATATGATAGCCGGTATGTGCCAGAACCACCGCGCTCGGCCGAGGCTTTGGCCAGCTGGATTGAAAAAAACCCGGGTCGTTTTACCTTTCCCCAGCCCCCTGATTTTACCGGTACCAGCTTTTTAAAACAGATTTTGCTGGAAGTTGCCCCGGATAGATCTGTTTTTGCCCGCCCGGCTGATACAGCTGATACAAAAAAGGCGCTTGCCCCGCTTTTTGCCTGGCTGGACAGGGTGCGCCCGCATCTCTGGCGGCAGGGGGTAAATTACCCGGCCAATTATACCGCGATGGTGCAATTGCTGGGGGATGGCGAGCTGGCGATTGCGATGGCCTTTAATCCGGCAGAATTTTCAAACGGCATTTCACAGGGGATCTTGCCAGATAGTGTGCGCAGCTATATTCACCAATCCGGAACGCTGGCCAATGTACATTTTGTGGCGATTCCCTTTAATGCCTCTGCCCCGGAAGGGGCCCAGCTATTAGCTGATTTCCTGTTATCGCCCGAAGCACAAATTCGCAAAGCCAATCCGGAAATCTGGGGCGATCCAACAGTTCTGTCTATCCCGAAATTGCCTGCCGACAAGGCGGCCGCCTTTGCAGCATTGCCGCGTGGCCTGGCGACCCTCAGCCCGGCAGATTTGAACCGCACCTTGCCAGAGCCGCATCCAAGCTGGGTTGGGGTCATTGAGCGGGCCTGGACAGAACGCTATTCGGCAAATTAGGTGCGTTACAGGTTTAAGGGCGGTAAGCTGGCGGCTCGGAATAGGGTGGAATGGTAAGGCTTGCAATCCTGCTTTTATGTTTATTGCCAGTAACAGCAGGGCTTTTGGGGGCTGTCCTGCCTGCGCTTGGCTGGTTTCCGCCTTTGGGCGGGACGCATTTCTCCTTTCAGCCCTTTGCCGATTTTCTGGCAGAGCCCGGCTTGCGGCGATCGCTCTGGCTTAGCCTGTCTATTGCCTTTATCTCGACTTTTTTATCTTACTGGCTGGCGATGTTTTTGCTGGCACTAATCTATGGGCAGGGGCAGTCCGGCTTTTTATTCCGGCTGATATCGCCGCTTCTTTCTGTGCCGCATATCACAATCGCGGTCGGATTTTTATTTCTGCTACAGCCCAGCGGCTGGCTATCCCGGCTGGCCTCGCCCTGGCTGACCGGGTGGCAACGGCCGCCCAATCTCAATATTGTCCCGGATGAAAATGGCGGGGTGTTGGTTCTTGCCCTGATTGCCAAGGAATTGCCCTTTTTATTACTGATGGGGCTATCTGCCCTAAGCCAGATAAACGTGCGCCCCTTGCTGGATAGTGCGGCAACGCTGGGTTATGGGCCATTGGCAGGCTGGCTGCATTTGGTACAGCCACAACTGGCCGGCCCATTGCGCCTGGCCGTGCTTATCGTCATGGTGTTTGCGATATCGGTAGTGGATATGGCGATTATTCTTGCCCCGTCCACCCCTGCCCCTCTGGCAGTGCGGATATTAACCTGGTTTCGCGATCCCGACCTTTCCTATCAGTTTGTTGCGCCGGCGGCGGCGGTCATGCAATTGGGCTGTGCTTTGCTGGCCTGTATGGCATGGATAGGTCTGGATGGTGCGCTATTAAGAGGGTTGGCGCGCTTTAGTGCGGCGGGATGGCGGTTTAATTATCTGCTGCCTTTGCTGGTCAGCCTGTTAAAAAAATTCGGCTTATTCCTGTGTTTATGGCCATGTGTGATGGCGGTGTTGGGTATGTTAGCGGCGATTATCTGGGCATTTGCCGATATTTGGCGTTATCCGTCTGCCCTGCCCGATAAATGGGGGGTGGCGGCATGGGAATATGCCTATATCAGCCTGGGTCAGGCCAGCCTGAACAGCCTGATTTTAGGGCTGGTATCAGCAGGGGTATGTGTTGTGCTGGCGCTTCTATGGCTGCAAACACAAGCCGCTTGCGGGGACACCCATTTCGAGAGGCTGATATATATCCCCTTGTTATTGCCGCAGATCGCCTTTTTGTTCGGGATGCAAATTCTGCTGATTTGGCTGGGCTTTGACGGGGTGTTTCTGGCGCTGATTTGGGCCCATTGTTTGTTTGTCTTTCCTTATGTGATGCTCTCTCTTGCCCCGTCCTGGCGGCGTTTTGATAACCGCTATCTGGCGATAGCGGCCACGCTGGGAGCAGGGCCGATACGCCGGTTTCTATCTATTAAATTATCGATGATGACCCTGCCGGTGTTAACCGCCTTTGCGGTGGGCTTTGCGGTCAGCTCTGCTTTATATCTGCCGACTATTTTTGCCAGTAATGGACGGGTGATGACCCTGACTACAGAAGCGGTAACGCTGGCCGCCGGGGCAGGGCGCCAAAATCTGGGCATTGCTACCCTGATGCAGATGGTTCTGCCATTGCTGGTCTTTCTTATCTGTGACCGGCTGGCACGGGCCCGCCTGGCGCGGTTCAGCTTTTTTAAACTCTGATTTTTTTATAAGAACAGAGCTTTTTTACCACCGGGCCGGCTTGCAGAATTTCCGCCCCTGCAGGCATACTCTATTACAACAGGGACAAGCCGGTTTTTTGATGAGGGATTTTATGACAGAGCAAACAGCTGCAGATTTTGCGCAAAAGAAAGTGATTATCACCGGCGGCTCCAGCGGTGTGGGCGCAGATATGGCACGTGCCTTTGCCAGCCGCGGGGCAGAGGTATGGATCAGCGGCCGGCGCGAAGAGGCATTGCAAAAAATAGCCAACCAGCATCCCGGGATAAATTATGTCCTGGCTGATATGGCGGATGAGGCGGGGGTAAAAACCCTGTTTGATATAGCAGGGCAAAATGGCCGGCCAGCTGATATTGTGATCGCCAATGCCGGTATTGCCGATAGTGCGCCACTGGATAAAACCCCGACCCGAATGTGGGAGGATATTCTGGCGATTAATTTAACCGGTGTATTTTTCTGCCTGCGTGAAGGGCTGGCCAGAATGAAGGCTGCCTCTGTTACCTCCGGGCGGCTGATAGCGATTGCCTCTATGACAGGCAAGCGTAGCTATCCCTATATTTCTGCCTATGCGGCCAGCAAGCACGGGGTGCTGGGTCTGGTAAAATCCGCGGCACTGGAAACAGCCCGATCCGGCATCACGGTAAATGCGATTTGTCCAGGCTATCTGGATACCGAAATGACCCATCGTTCCATCGAAATGATCCAGCAGAAAACCGGGTTGAGTGCCGAAGAGGCAGAAGAAAAGTTGAAAATATTTTCCCCGCAACATCGCCTGTTTGCCGCAGAAGAGGTAAGTGCGGCCGCGCTGTATCTGGCCAGTGACGGGGCGCGCGGTGTAAATGGTCAGGCTCTGTCGGTTTGCGGCGGCGAGACCTGGTAGGAAAAAAGCAGGGGTAAAAAAAGCAGGGGCAAAATTCCCTACCTCTTTTTTATCCCGTCTAGTTGTTATCGCCAGAATCTTCCCCGCCAGAATTTTTTTTGCCAGAATTTTTTTTGCCAGAGCGATAGGGGCTTACCAGCTGCCGGTATTTTCCATAGACAGCCAGGGTTCAGCCGGGGCAAGTGCCTCGCCTTCTTGCAACAATTCCAGTGAAATCCCGTCCGGTGAGCGCACAAAAGCCATGCGGCCATCGCGCGGCGGCCGGTTAATCATAACCCCCTCATCCATCAGTTTTTGACAGGTTTCATAAATATTTTTAACCGTATAGGCGAGGTGGCCAAAATTGCGCCCGCCGCCATAGGCCGCATCATTATCCCAATTATAGGTCAATTCCAGTTCCGGGGCGCGCTCGGCCTTTGACTGATCCAAATCCTGATCAGCGACCAGAAAAATCAGCGTATAGCGGCCTTTTTCATCTTCTTTTCGCCGGGTTTCGATCATGCCCAGCTTGCCCACAAAAAAATCCAGTGCCGCCTCCACATCATTCACGCGGATCATGGTGTGTAGATATTTCATTTCTGTTGTTCCTCTTGCCAAAAAATTTTATGAAAAAATTTATTCTCCGAACCCCAGCATAAGCTGATTCACCTGTGATTGAAAACCGCCAATTTTGCGACGGCAGGGGAAATAATTTTGCAGAAATTATATCTTGCCCCGAACAGTAATTGACCAAGGCTGGCAAGGCGATTATCGTTGCCTCACACAAATTCATTATCAGAGCAGGGCTTGAGGGTAAATCCGGGCGTTAAATCGGCTTCTGATATTTTTTCAAAGAGGATTTAAGAGATGACAGATACGGTTCTTCATTATATTGGCGGCACGGCAACCAGGGGCGCATCCAGCCGTGTCATGGATATCTATAATCCGGCACTTGGCCAGAAGAAAAGTGAAGTCGTTATGGGAACGGCAAAGGATGTGGAAGCAGCTGTCGAAGCGGCCAGAAAAATCTTTCCCAGCTGGGCCTCTACCCCGCCTGTACGCCGGGCGCGCGTGATGTTTAAATTCCTGGAGCTGGTGCGCCGCGATAAGGAAAAATTGGCCGAGGTGATTACCTCTGAGCATGGCAAGGTTTTTACCGATGCGTGCGGCGAGGTAGAGCGCGGTATCGAGGTGATTGAATTTGCCTGTGGTATTCCAGCCTTGCTAAAGGGGGAATATTCTGCACAAGCCTCTACCGGCATTGATAATTTTACCTTTCGCCAGCCGCTGGGCATTGTCGCAGGCATTACCCCTTTTAACTTTCCTGTTATGGTGCCGATGTGGATGTTCCCACTGGCGATTGCGACAGGCAATTGCTTTATCCTGAAACCCAGCCCAACCGACCCGACTGTATCGCTGATGATGGCAGATTTGCTGGCCGAAGCTGGCCTGCCGGAAGGGGTGTTTAGCGTTGTTCAGGGGGACAAGGAGGCGGTCGATGCGATTTTGGAAAATCAGGCGATTTCGGCTGTTTCTTTTGTCGGCTCTACCCCTATCGCCCATTACATCTATACCAAAGGTGCAGAAAACGGCAAACGGGTTCAGGCACTGGGCGGGGCAAAAAACCATATGATGGTGATGCCGGATGCTGATTTGGATAAAACAGTCGATGCGCTTATTGGCTCTGCCTATGGCTCGGCTGGCGAGCGGTGTATGGCTATCTCTGTTGCGCTGCTGGTTGGCGATGTGGGCGACAGGATTATGCCGCAACTGGCTGAACGTGCAAAAGCCCTAAAGGTTAAAAATGGCATGGAGCTTGACGCTGAAATGGGGCCGATTGTCAGTGCGGCCGCGCATGAGCGCATTACCACGATGATCGAAAAAGGCGTAAAAGAAGGCGCTGAACTGGTTGTTGATGGGCGCGGTGTATCTGTGCCTGGTCATAATCAGGGCTATTTTATGGGCGGCAGCCTGTTTGATCATGTCACCCCGGAAATGTCGATTTATAGGGAAGAAATTTTTGGCCCTGTCCTGTCTTGTGTGCGGGTGGCCAATTCAGCCGAAGGTATTGAGATGATCAATAATCACCGTTATGGCAACGGGGTTTCTGTCTTTACCTCTGACGGGAATACGGCACGCGAATTTTCAAGCCAGATTCAGGTCGGTATGGTTGGGGTGAATGTGCCGATACCTGTGCCGATGGCCTGGCATGGTTTTGGCGGGTGGAAGCAAAGCCTGTTTGGCGATCTGCACGCCTTTGGGAATGAAGGGATTCAGTTCTACACCAAGCAGAAATCTGTTATGCAGCGCTGGCCGGATTCAATTGCCAAAGGGGCGGAATTTGTTATCCCGCATACCAAATAGCCTTTGCGTGTTTCGGGGTAATTTCCATTGACGCTGGATATTGATCTGACCTGTCTTATGCCTGCCATGCGGCAAGCCGGGGCAGAAATTTTGCGGATAAAGGCTGGCGGCGTAGAGGCAGATTATAAAGCAGATGCCTCGCCTGTCACGCAAGCTGATCACGCCAGCGAGGCGATATTAAAGGCCGCGCTGGCACAGTTTTTCCCCGATATTCCGGTTATTTCAGAAGAAAATACAGCCAGCCATTTTCTGTCCCCCACAGCCAGCTATTTTCTGGTGGATCCGCTGGATGGGACGCGCGAATTTATCCGCCATGACAGCAATGGTCATTTCACTGTCAATATCGGATTTGTGCAACAGGGGGTGGCGTGCGCCGGGATAATTTATGTCCCTGCTATGGGCTGGATGTGCTGGACAGATAGCCATGGTCAGGCGCATCAGGAAAAAGATGGCCAGCACAGCCGGTTGCAGATCCGGCAAGTCCCGAAAAAAGGCCCGGCCGCGCTGGCCAGCCGCTCGCATCGCGATCCGAAAACAAATGCGTTTCTGGAAGCAGAAGCGATCAGCGATATTGTCTCGGCCGGATCCTCTTTGAAATTTTTACTGCTGGCCGCAGGCAAGGCCGATATTTATCCGCGTTTTGGCCCGACAATGGAATGGGACACCGCCGCAGGGGAAGCGATTTTGCGCGCGGCAGGCGGAGATATATATACCCCCGATGGCCAGCCCCACTCCTATGGAAAGCCTGGTTGGAAAAATGCGGCATTTATCGCATCTGCAGGATACCGCCCGACTTTTCCCCTTGCCCGGTACTAGCCAAGACGGTTTTTTATCTTCATGATTTATCTTGTCAGGAAGGATGGTTTTATGATGCAAATATACAGCATTATAAAATGCATCAGATAATCGGCGTGACCAAAAGGGAGGCAAGACGATGAAAACCAGAGCCGCGATTGCGTTTGAAGCTGGGCAGCCGCTGGAGATAGTTGAACTGGATCTCGAAGGCCCGAAACAGGGCGAGGTGCTGGTTGAAATTATGGCTACAGGCATTTGCCATACAGATGAATTTACCCTGTCCGGGGCAGACCCTGAAGGATTATTTCCGGCAATTTTAGGCCATGAAGGGGCAGGCATTGTGCGCGAAATTGGCGCTGGCGTTACCTCGCTGGCGGTGGGCGATCATGTCATACCGCTCTATACGCCGGAATGCCGCGAATGCGAATATTGCCTGCACCCCAAAACCAATCTCTGTCAGGCGATACGTACCACACAAGGCCAGGGGCTGATGCCAGATGGCACATCACGTTTTTCCTATAAGGGCAAGCCGGTGCATCATTATATGGGCACCTCAACTTTTTCCAATTTTACCGTACTGCCTGAAATTGCGCTGGCACAGGTGAATAAGGCCGCGCCTTTTGACAAGATTTGCTATATTGGCTGCGGGGTGACAACCGGCATTGGGGCGGTCATCAATACCGCCAGGGCAGAGCCCGGATGCCGGGCGGTGGTGTTCGGGCTGGGCGGGATTGGCCTGAATGTCATACAAGGCTTGCGGATGATAGGGGCAAGCCAGATTGTTGGCGTGGATTTAAACGACGATAAACAAAGCTGGGGAACCCGCTTTGGGATGACCGATTTTGTTAATCCAGCCAAAATATCAGGCGATTTGACGGCGCATTTGATTGAGCTGACCGGCGGCGGGGCAGATTACAGCTTTGAGTGTATCGGCAATACAGATGTGATGCGTGTGGCGCGGGAATGTGCCCATAAAGGCTGGGGCGAATCCATTATTATCGGTGTGGCAGGCGCAGGCAAAGAGATCAGCACCCGCCCCTTTCAACTGGTGACCGGTCGTTCCTGGCGCGGTACGGCCTTTGGCGGGGCAAGAGGGCGCACCGATGTGCCTAAAATTGTTGACTGGTATATGGATGGCAAAATTGAGATTGACCCGATGATCACCCATACCCTGTCTCTGGAAGAGATTAACAAGGGCTTTGATCTGATGCATGAGGGCAGCTCTATCCGGTCGGTTGTGGTGTTCTGATCTAAAAAGGAAATGGGCAAGGGAAAATGGATCAAAAGATAGATGGGTCAAGGGATGTTTCTGCCTGCCTTGCCGCGATAGACAAAACCGAGCCGCAAATAAAAGCCTGGGTAGAGCTGGACAGAAATGCCCGCCCCCAAAATATTCGCCCCCAAAATGCTTATGGGCCATTGGCCGGTATCGCGGTTGGGATAAAAGATATCATTGATGTTGCCGGCATGGCTTGCCGCTATGGCTCTGCCATTTATGCCTACCGCATGGCGGATACAGATGCAGAGCTGGTTGCTGCCTTGCGCGCTGCCGGGGCGGTTTTGCTGGGCAAGACAGTAACAACCGAATTTGCCTATATGCAAAAAAGCATCACCCGTAATCCCCGTAATATTGCCTTTTCGCCTGGCGGCTCTTCCAGCGGGTCTGCAGCCGCCGTGGCGGCCGGGCATATTGATATGGCGGTTGGTACGCAAACAGGGGGGTCGGTTATTCGCCCGGCATCCTATTGCCAGGTACATGCCTTTAAACCCACCCGTGGCACTATCAGCCGCAAGGGGGTATTGCAGACCTCTCAAACGCTGGATCAGGTGGGTGTCTTTGCCCGCGACATAAGCAGGCTTGGTCAATTGGCAGCGGTGGTAACAGGGCAAGCTGAACTGGCAGCCGCATCGAAAAACATCAGCGTCCCGCCTGCGAAATTACTCTATCTGGAGGGAATATATGGCGAGCGGGTAGAAAATTATGTGCATGATGGCCTGGATAAAATAGCTCGCGCCCTGCCGGAATATATAGATATTCGCCCTGCTCCGAAGGCAGAAATTGCCAAATTTTTAGACACCCATAAAACCATCTATGATTTTGAGATTTGCCAGAATATTGGCCCGCTGATGGCCGAGCATCAACATCTGATGAGTACAGAAATTCTGGAAGCGATAAATAGAGGTAAAACAATTTCACCAGCAGACTATCACGCCGCCCTTTTGGTGCGCGATGAAGCGATAGATTTTTTTGATCAGATGCTGGCCGGATATGATGGATTGCTTAGCGCATCCGCCACTGGTGAAGCCCCGATTTTTGCAGAAGGGACTGGCGATTCCATTTGCAATTGTTTATGGAGTCTAGCAGGCTATCCATCTGTCAGCCTGCCGATTTCCGGGACGTTTGAAATTACCGGCCCAAATGGGCTGGGCGTTGGGGTACAGCTTACCGCTACCACAGGACGGGATGGGGCGCTTTTGGGGCTTGCTGGCTGGCTGGAATCCAGACTAGCATAAAAAGGCTATAGACAGATATTGTCGGGGCGATATCCGGCAGACTGACAGGAAGAAGCATATATGTCAAAGACACCGCTCTATATTGATAATCTGCAATATGCAAACTGGTCGCCTGCCCTGTTTGAAGAGATGGCACAAGCGCATCTGGCGGCGGTACATGTCACCATTTGCTATCATGAAAATTTCCGCCAGACAGTAGAAAATATGATTAGCTGGAATCGCTATATCGAAGCCCATCCGGACAGGTTGATGTTTGGCCGGACAGGGGCGGATGTACGTACCGCCCATGCCAGCGGCAAGACAGCTATTTTTTACGGGTTTCAAAATTGTGCCCCGATGGAAGATGATATTGGCCTCATTGAAATCCTGCATCAGCTGGGCGGCCGCTTTATGCAGCTGACCTATAATAATCAGTCTCTGTTGGCTACGGGATGTTATGAGGCAGAAGATCCCGGCCTTACCCGCTTTGGCCGGCAAGCGATTAAGGAAATGAACCGGGTCGGGCTGGTCATTGATATGAGCCATTCTGCCGAACGTTCCAGCCTGGAAGCGATAGAGGCATCTGAGCGCCCGATCGCCATAACCCATGCCAATCCCGACTGGTGGCACCCCGCCCGCCGCAATAAATCAGACAAGCTGATAAGGGCGCTGACCGAAGCAGGCGGGATGATCGGCTTTTCTTTATATCCCCATCATTTAAAAGATGGCAGTCACTGCACCGTGCAGAGCTTTTGCCAGATGATAGCACAAGCAGCAGAACGTTACGGGGTTTCATCGCTTGGGATAGGCTCGGATCTTTGTCAGGATCAGCCGGATTCAGTGGTGGAATGGATGCGCAATGGCCGCTGGTCGCGCGAAACAGATTTTGGTGAAGGCAGTGCTGCTAATCCAGGCTTCCCGGATCAGCCGACATGGTTTCAGGGCATAAGAGATTTTCCGAATTTGGCAAAGGGCTTGCGCGATATCGGCTTTTCCAAGACAGAGACAGATGCCATTATGGGCGGAAACTGGTTGCGCTTTTATGATGAAAATTTTACCGGGCAGAGCTAGATGACACCGCTTTTGGAACAGCAGATAGACAAGTATGCTTGCGGCGCTTCCCTGCCGCCCTTGCGCCCGGTTGACGGGGTTATGCGGCTATCGCGTATGGGGGCGTTTTTTCCCCACCGCCTGAGCTTTATGCGGGTATTGATCCGCCGCCTTGCCAGACAAAAAGCGGTGATGCAGATGCCTGTCTGCGCCCTGGATGAAAACGGCTTTGGCCATGTTGTCCTCTGCCTGCCTCTATCTGGCAGAATATATTCGCTCATTGCCTATAGCCGCCCTCTGGAAGATGGCGCGCGCACCGACCGGGTTATCGCGACAAGCTGGGATGCCAGCTTTTGCCTGTTTGACGGTGTACCGAAGCCAGCAGATATTGAAAGGCTGGCAGATGAGGTTACCCGCCAGGAAGCCGGGCGATATGATGAGCGTGCGCTTACCCTGTCCAGAGCGAATAAATCTGTGCGCCTGTTTCAGCATGTCACAGAAGCGCTGGCAGCCGGCCGCCAGCCAGATAAAGAACAGCTGGTTTCAACTGGCTATCTAATGCGCACCACCGCTGTTTATGGCAATGGCAAATTCGGGATTGCGGACAGGGATCAACTGGTCAAATATGACGGTCTGGAAGGCGCGTTTCAGGCAGAGATGCTGACGGTTTTTCTGATCCGCGAATTCACGTTATTTCTGGCAGAATATTGTGCGAGCCAAAAAGGTGGAGGCACAGCTGTTCCCCTTTCACGGGAAAATCGCCGCTATCTGGGGGTGGGAAATTCAACCGGGCTGGGTATGGCCCCTTTTCTGGTAACCCATCCATGCCTGCTTAATAGCTGGATAATGGCACGTGAAGTTGCCCTTGCCCGTGTTATTCAGTGCCAGAAAGCCAGCCCCTATAAGCTGCAGCGCGCAAAAGATTTGCTTGCCCGTGCGCGGCTTCATTGCCTGGATTGGCAAGTAGAGGACGCAATACAAATGCAGCGTATCCATATTTTACGCGGCGAGCTGGAGAGGCTGATTGCGGATATCTCTGCTCGTCCATTGGCAGAAATCGCCCCGTTTGCCGATCTTTATCAACGCGCGGAAAATGCATCAGAAGAATTACAGGAATTGCTGGTTTCTGTCCTGATAGAGCTGATGCCAGAAGAGGTGGACGCGCTGGCAGATTGTATGGCAACCGATGCCCTGCCACGCCTTGTTCCGCAGATGCCGATATCAGAGCTTAAATCGCTGATAGCTGAACATTATCACTGGGTAGAGGATATTGATTTCACCCAGCCAGCAGCAGATGCCCAATTTTGGTATGTTTCAGCTGCCAAGCTGGAGCCGCGTTTGGGCTTGCGCCATTCAGAGCCAGGGGCAGAGCTGGAAATGCCGTTTAATATTGCAGGCTATATTCGGGCATTAAACATAGAGCTGGCAGAGGCGGGGGAAGATGAAAGCGTGGCAAGCTTTTTACTGCGTGCGCCCCGGCACCGAAATATCATCCGGCGTATTCAGACCATCGCCAAATTTCCCTATGGCGAAATCCACGATAATCTGGTCGGTCAGGACTGCCGCCCTATCGATTTGCTGAGATGTAAATTATCCTTTTTCGGGGCAAGTAAATTTGACCCCAAATCGGATAAATGGACACGCATCACCCTCTATCAGGGCGCGCCGACCGCAGATGAATTGGCCATAAACCCGCCAGAAATTTCTGATGACTGGCTATTTCCCCTGCATCCCGATAGCCCCAGCCCGCAATCATAAAAGAACAGCCCCGGCCATGCAGCTTTCCGCAAATGAGATATATCAGACAGCCAGAAAGGCCTGTCTGGCGTCGGGCTATCCCCATGACCGGGCAGAAGATATCGCCCATGCGGTAAGCTGGCTGCAATCAGCAGGCTTTGATGGATGTGCTGCATTACTGGATATGCTGGCAGAGGCAGAAAAAGGGTATGTTTTGGCTGGCCTTCACCCGAAAAGGGTCGGGGAAAATATTGTTCTCGATATTGGGTATCTTCACCCTGCCTTTGAAGGGATTGCCGCGATTGACTGGTTGCTGGCAGGCCAGAAAGGCGCAGAAATCAAAATAGACAGGCTGTCACACCCCCTCATATTTGCCGGGCTGTTATGGCAGGCAGGCCATATCTATCAACAGGCCTTTATCCTTGCCAGCTGGGACGCACAGGAAATCATCCATTTGCCAAATTCGGATGTTGGCGCGGTTGCTGCGCTATCCTGTCTTAAAAGCCAGATATCTATCCGGTCTGGTGATAGGCAAGCCTCTTTATTTTCTGTCCCGGCCAGCCATAGCGTGATAGCCGACAGTCTTTGGGATCGCCTGTTGGAGCTGGCCGCACATACTTATGTGCCTGAAAGTGAAGCCTCGCGCCTGTCCGGGGCGGGGGCAGGGCTGGTAGATAATGATTAAACTACCCTGTTATTTTTTGAAAACCCATTATTTTTTGAAAGTTAGACAGGGCGCAGTGGACAGGCTAGTCTGTTAGGGGCAAAAATTACTGGGCAGATACAGCTATCATAAAAGCGGGAGGCAAACAGCATGAGCGAGATCGAAACACGGGAAATAAGCCTTGCAGATATCGAAGGTTTGGCTTTGCGCGTCTTTACCAAGCATGGCTGTTCTGCTGATAATGCAGCGGCACTGGCCAGAACCGTGACCCGGGCCGAGCGCGATGGCTCTGCCTCGCACGGGCTGTTTCGTGTACCCGGATATATTGCCTCTCTTACCTCGGGCAAGGTAAAGGGCGATGCTGTGCCTAAAATTGAACAGAGCCTGGCCTCTGTTATCACGGTCGATGGCGATTATGGTTATGCCCCTCTGGCACTGGAAACAGGTCTGCCGGTACTGGCCAGGGCAGCGTCTGAAACAGGCATTGCTGTCATGCGTATTATTAATTCTTTTCATTTTGCCGCGATGTGGCCGGAAACAGAATATCTGGCAGAGCAGGGGCTGGCAGGTCTGGCCTGTACCGCCTTTAAGCCATCTGTTGCACCGGCAGGGGCAAAACAGGCCTTTTTCGGCACAAACCCGATTTCCTTTGCCTGGCCCCGCCCTGGCCATACGCCGATTGTCTTTGATATGGCGACCTCGCGTCTGGCAAAGGGGGATGTTCAAATTGCCGCACGTGATGGTCATGCTGTGCCACCGGATACCGGGCTGGGGCCAGATGGCGAGCCCACCAATGATCCGGCCGAAATCCTGAAAGGGGTATTATTGCCCTTTGGCGGCTATAAGGGGTCGGCCATTGCGATGATGGTGGAATTTCTAGCCGCCGGTATGACAGGCGATTATTTCTCCTATGAGGCGGCTGTCCACGACAATAATGATGGCGGGCCGGCAAAGGGGGGCGAATTTATCCTGGCGATGAGCCCGCAATTAATCGCTGGCGATGGCTGGCAGAAACATAATGAAGATTTTATTCAGGCGCTATCCGCGCTAGAAGGTATCCGCCTGCCAGGAAAAAGACGTCATAAAAACAGGCTGGATACAGGGCCGCGCCATATTAATGCGGCATTGCTGGATAAAATAAACAGTCTGCTCTAGGCGTTTTTGCGCTTTTTTCAAAGGTAATTTTCGATATCAGGGGCGTAAAAATGCCGGTATCCGGCTTTTTTGCCTGTCCGCCACTTTTTTTTCATTTCTATGGTTATCTTTTAGAAAAAACAGTGTAGACTAGCCGCCTTGAAAGTTTTGTTTCAAAGTCACAGGTCTTCATTAGATGAAACTCAGAAGATGGCAACAGGAAATCATTGACGGTTTCCCGGATATCCAGAAAGCGCATAGACGCTTTATTATCAAAGCCCCTACAGGGGCAGGGAAAACGGTTCTGGCCAGCGAGATTATCCGCCAGTTTTATGCCGGGGAAAAGGTCATTGTCCTTTGCCATCGCCTGGTTCTGCTGGAACAGCTGGAACGGGCATTGGCACGCGAGCATAAGGTCTGCAAGCTGAACCTCAATCATTCTGAAAAAGCCTTTGCCGATTATGATGTATTGCTATCAACCAGTACCAGAGCGCGCGATATTCTGGATGATGCGGTCGAGCAGGCAAAATTGATCATTATTGATGAAGCCCACCGGGTATCGCCAAACGGGACAGGCTATAAGCGTATTTTGGAATGTTTTATGGAAAAAGGGCGTGATGATGCCCATCTCCTGGGCTTGACCGCTTCACCTGAACGGCGCACCGCAGACCAGCGCGACCAGCTCAGCCTTGCCTTTGATGCCATTATTGATGGCGCGGATATGGAAAAGCTGTTTGAAGAGGGGATATTGGTGCGTCCGCGCTATCGCCCGCATTTTATTCATGATCTGGAACTGGCCTCTATTGATATCAGCTCAGGTGATTTTCCGGTTACCAAGCTGGCCCCGGCGATTATCAAATCCTCTATGATCAGCCATGCCTGTTCTATCTATCTGGAAGAACGCGAAAAAGTGACCTGGCAACCCATATCTGCCTGGTTTTGTCCGGATGTGACAGTGGCGGAAACCACTGTTGAGGCTATTGAAGAGCTGGGCATTTCTGTCAATCTGATCACCGCAAGCACACCGATTAAAGAGCGGATGCAAATGCTGGCCGATCATGCCAATGGCGAGGTAGAGGCGGTGGTATCGGTCGGGGTGCTGGCCGAAGGCTGGGACAATCCGCATTGTAATATCATTGTCCATATGCGCCCGACCCTGTCCAAGGTTTTATGGGGGCAATCGGTTGGCCGGGGCTTGCGCGCTGCAGAAGGCAAGGATAGCTGTGTGGTCATTGATGTCAGCTCGAACTGGTCAACCTTTGGCCCGGTAGAGCATCTGCAATGGAGCCTGTGGTCGCATCGCGGCACCTATCTGCGCTATAAAAACAGATTTCAATGGATTGCCCAGCAGCCGGTAGATGAACAGCAAAGCTATTTTTTATGCGATAACAAGCTGGAAAGCGGTTTGCGCTGTTCGCATATTTATCTAAAGGATAAATTTTCGGATTCGGGCTGTCCGGTTTGCGGCTCTTACAGCGCAATTGATATTCATAAAGAACAGCGCATGGAAGATTCGGTCAATGATATCGGTCTGCATCGCCTGTTCTTTGAGCGTATTCCGGCCATTTATGAAGAAATGAACAAGGATATCTGGCGCACGCTTGGTCGCACTGCCTGGACAGGGGCAGAGCGCGATGAGCTTATTTTCCTGGCTTTCTGCAAGGCCTTTAGCCTGGTAAGCGGGTCGCCGTCTGCATCTGATTCAGAGTTCTGGCATTATGCCCTGCAAGGCGAGGCGGCTATCCGTCATTTCCTTGTGGAAAATAAAATTCAGATTGTAAAGGGCGAGGAGTTTGAGCATAGCATTCTGGTGGATGGGCTGATGCATGGAAGGCGTATTCGCGCCCTGCAAGCCAATCACGGTATTCTGCTTTGCGGCGAGCTGTTTGCAGAATGTTCTGAAGAAGAGCTGGAGCGTAAATATCAGCGTGCCTTGCAAATTGTTGAGCGTTTATCTGTCATGGGTTGCTCATCACAAGATAATTTGCCTTACTTCAAGGCAAAAGATGTTGTCTAGCCAAATGGCATGACAGGAAATTCCTGCTGGCATAAAAGCCATTGCAATATATAGGAGAACAGCCATATGGCCGCGTCCAAGCCTGTGATTATCGCCCCGTCTGTGCTGGCAAGTAATTTTGCCGCACTTGGCCAGGAAATAGCCGATGTCCGCCGCGCCGGGGCTGACTGGATACATCTGGATGTAATGGATGGCCAGTTTGTGCCGAATTTGACCTTTGGGGCGCCCATTATTCAGGCGGTACGCAGCAGCTGTGATGCCTATTTTGATGCCCATTTGATGATCGAAACACCCGATGCCCTGCTGGCTGATTTTGCAAAGGCGGGGGTAGAGGGCATCACCGTGCATGTCGAGGCCTGTCCGCATCTGGACAGAACCCTCAGCTATATCCGCGAGCTGGGCTGCAAGGCCGGGGTAGCCCTGAACCCGGCAACCCCGCTTGGCACCATTCAGCATTGTCTGGACAGGCTGGATTTAGTGCTGGTGATGACGGTCAATCCGGGCTTTGGTGGCCAGCGTTTTATCGATGCGATGCTGCCAAAAATCCAGCAGGCTGCCACGATGATAGAGGGGCGTGATATCCAGCTTCAGGTTGATGGCGGTATTACCGCTGAAACAGCACCAAAGGTGATTGCGGCCGGGGCAAATAATCTGGTGGCCGGCTCGGCTATCTTTGGGGCAAGTCAGGGGTATGCGCAGGCAATAAACGCTATCCGGGGTTAGCTTTTTTCTGATTTAGCCATTTCCCGGTTTGGCTTTTTCGGCGCAAGTTTACTCGTCGCCGATGCTTTGGGGCTGATCCCGATATGGGTGGTACCGCGCTGTTTTGCCAGCTCTATCTGGCGGGCACGTTCGGCAAAGCGGGCGCGCTGGCTGGCAGATGTTTTATCGATGCAATGCGGACAGCTTATTCCCGCAACATAGGCACGGGTTTTCATCTCATCAGCACTAAGCGGCATTTTACAGGCATGACATAATGCATACTGGCCACGCTGCAGATTATGATCGACCGCCACCCGGCTATCAAAAACAAAACATTCGCCCTCCCATAAGGAATGCTCTTGCGGGATATCTTCCAGATATTGCAGGATGCCGCCTTTTAGATGATAGACATCTTCAAAGCCCAGATTTTTCATCAGCGCGGTTGATTTCTCGCACCGGATACCGCCTGTGCAATACATGGCCAGTTTTTTTGGCCTTTCTTCTTCTGGCATGGCCGCCAGTGTCTCTGCCCATTGCGGAAACTCGCGAAAGGTTTTGGTCAGCGGGTTTACCGCCCCCTGAAACTGGCCTATCGCCACTTCATAATCATTTCTGGTATCGACCACCATTACACCAGGCTCAGATATCAGCGCGTTCCAGTCTTTCGGGCTGACATAAGTGCCGGCCTGTTTGGTGGGGCTGATACCTTCTGCGCCCATTGTTACAATTTCGCGCTTTAGCCGTACTTTCATGCGGTGAAAGGGCAGGGTTTCATGGACGGCAAATTTTAATTCCGGTGCGGTGAAAATGGTGTTTCCCAACAGCCAGTCAATAAAGCGATGCATATCATCATAGCGCCCGGAAATGGTGCCGTTCAGCCCTTCATCAGCTAACAGCAAGGTGCCCATCAGATGACAGGATGCACAGATATCTTTCAGCTTTGTCTGCCAGAGTTCAATATCGTCGACAGATACGAATTGATATAAGGCAGCAACAACAAATTGATTGGTTTTTGGTAGTTTATGCATGAGGCCATATCGCGTTTCAGCTGGCCAAAAAAGGCGTGCCAGCGCCTCTTTGATTACACGAGGCAGATTTTTTTATCAAGCATCTGCCGCCAGAACAAACGGGGGAAAGGTTTTTTTCAAGACGCTGTTTTTTGTGCCAATGCCGCATCGACAGATTTTTTTATCTTTTGGCTATCCGGGGTGGTCATAGAAGAAAACCAGTCGGCCATCTGGCCATCCCGCCCGATAAGGAATTTATGAAAATTCCATTTTGGCTTGCCCATCATGCCAACCTGCTGGCCAGCCCATTGATAAAATGCATGGGCATTTTCCCCCTTGACCTTTGTGATAGCCGTCATCGGAAAATCTATATCAAAATTCACTTCACAAAATTCTTTGACCTGCTGCTCGCTATCCAGTTCCTGACCGCCAAAATCATCAGACGGAACCCCTATTACCACCAGCCCCTTATCGCGATATTGAGACCAAAGCGCCTGAAGGGCGGTATATTGCGGGGTAAAACCGCATTGTGAGGCGGTATTTACCACCAGCAACACCTTGCCCTGATAATCAGACAGGCTCAGCTGGCCGCCTTCAATAGAGGGAAAATGAAAATCAAAAGCTGTTACGGTCATGTCTTGTTGCCTTGCTAACAGGGATGCGGGCAGAAGAACGCTTGCCAGACAAAGACAGACAGCTATCAGACCTGCACGCATCGAACCTCTCCGATAAAAAATTTCATGATATATATCGACATCTATACGTTGTGCCAATCTGGTCAGATGTCTGGCGCTCTCAGTTATTGCCCTGCCAGATATCCTCCAGCCAGTTTTCCACCAGCTGCGTCCCTGCCAGGCCAAGCAAGCTGTCGCGAAGCTGGCCAGGCAAACCGGACAGCCGCATTACCCTGCCCGTTACCCCTGCCTTGCCAGAGACAGGCGCTAGCCGGGCAGCGCGGTCAATCGCCATGGAACGCAAACCAGCAGATAAATCCTTTATCGCCAATTGCGCGCCAAGATAGGCGATATCTTCAAAGCCCTGCCCGGCCCCTTGCGCCAAATGGGGCGGCATCATATGGGCAGCATCGCCTATCAGCGTCACGCCCATCCGCCGCCAGCTGGCAATAGGGGTATCATGATAGAGGGGCAATTTTGCCCAATGCGGATTTGCGTCATAGAGATATTTTAACAATGGATGCCCGGCCAGGATGCTATCGGCCCATTCAGGATGCAAAGCCTCTGCACTGGCACAAAAAACACAATTTATCTTTTTTTGTGCGGCAATGGGATAGCTGACAAAATGACAGCCCTCCCCCAGCATCAGCCGGGTTTGTGGCCGACAAAACAGGCGCGGCAGAATATCGGCAGATATTTCCGAGCGCATCGCAAAATAGGGCGCTTCCTTGCGGCTGAGCTGGGCACCGGCAACAAAAGAACGGCACAGGCCATTTGCCCCATCTGCCCCGATAATTTCATCTGCATGGACAGAACGGCCATCTTCAAGAAAGATTTCCATCGCCTCCCCGGATCTGGCCAGATGGATGGCCGGGCTGGCAAGGGTGCGGATATTTTTTTGCTGTGATAGATGCCTGGCAAGCAGTTGATATAAATCTGCCCGCCCCATCCCAAGATAGACCCGTTTATCGTGATGCGAGATATCTGCCAGGGTGCGGCCATCGCCCAGCGCGGTGATGCAGATGCTCTCCAGCCTGACCGCTTTTTTCATCACATCGTCATAGAGCCCCAGTGACTGAAGGGCGGCCAGCCCGTTAGGGGCCAGCTGCAAGCCGCCTGAAAATTCAGGTTTGCGGCCGATCAGGTCAACCTGATAGCCCGCCCTGGCAAGCATTATCGCCGCCGTAATGCCGGTCAGCCCATGTCCAATAATTCCAACGCTCTGTGTCATCTAAAAAATGGCTCTTTTATAAAAATGGCTATGATTAGGAGGTAAAAATTTCCAAAGGCGGAAGATAAATATATGATTTCTGTCTGGTAAAATGGCTATCATCTGGGTATTACATAGGCACAAGCAGATAGATGCAAGGCGCAAATTTTTTTATCCTGTGCCGGCATCTTTTATCACGCGTTAAAAAGGATGAGCAAGACAATGAATTTGGACAAAATCTCTGTTGGTAAAAGTCCGCCCGAAGAAATTAATGTGGCAATTGAAATTCCGGCCCAATCTGCCCCGGTAAAATATGAGCTGGACAAGAGTTCCGGCGCGTTGCTGGTAGACAGATTTTTACATACGCCGATGCATTATCCAGTGAATTATGGTTTTGTGCCGCATACCTTGTCTGATGATGGCGATCCGATTGATGCGTGCGTGCTGACCCCGATGCCGATTGTTCATGGCTGTATCATCGCTGCCCGCCCGATTGGCGTTTTGATGATGGAAGATGAAAGCGGGGTGGATGAAAAGCTGTTATGTGTGCCGACAGATAAATTGCACCCGCTCTATAGGGATGTAAAATCAACCGCTGATTTACCGGCTATTATTCTGGAACAAATTGGCCATTTCTTTGAACATTACAAGGATCTGGAAAAGACCAAATGGGTAAAGGTTCAGGGCTGGGAAGGGCCAGAAAAAGCAGCCGAGATGATCCGTGCTGCGATTGAGCGGGCGAATGGATAAGGCTGGCTCATGACAGAACTTACCATCCGCTGTCCTGATGACTGGCATCTGCATTTGCGCGACGGGGCGGTTATGCAGGCGGTTTTGCCGCATAGTGCCAGCTGGTGCGGGCGGGCAATAATTATGCCCAACCTGGTGCCGCCTGTCACCACTTCAGCGATGGCAGACGCGTATCGCGCGCGCATTTTATCGGCGGTGCCGACAGGCGATATTTTTACCCCCCTGATGGTATTATATCTGACCGAAACCACCTGTCCGGCTGACCTTCAAAAGGGGGCAGAAGCCGGCATTATTTCTGCGGTAAAGCTGTATCCTGCCGGGGCAACTACCAATTCAGATAGCGGCGTGCGCGATATTGAAAAGGTGATGCCTGTGCTGGAAAAAATGGCAGAGATAGGCTTGCCGCTTCTGGTACATGGCGAGGTTACCGATAGCGATATCGATATTTTTGACCGCGAGGCGGTATTTATCGAACGGGTTCTTGCGCCCTTGCGCGAAACGCTGCCGGAATTGCGGATTGTGTTTGAGCATATCACCACCGCCCAGGCTGCCCAATTCGTCCTGTCAGGGGATGAAAATCTGGCCGCCACCATTACCCCGCATCATCTGATCATTAATCGCAATGCGATATTGGCCGGGGGGATTAAGCCGCATTATTACTGTCTGCCCGTGGCCAAAAGAGAAAGCCATCGCCTGGCCTTGCTAGAGGCGGTTCTGGCCGATACAGGCAAGGTTTTTCTGGGGACAGATAGCGCCCCGCATATTGATGCAGCAAAGCTCCAGCCTTGCGGGTGTGCCGGCATCTTTAATGCACCAAATACGCTGGCTTGTCTTGCCCAGCTTTTTGAAAATCATCAGGCACTGGACAAGCTGGAAAATTTCACCTCTGTCTATGGGCCAGAATTTTATCGCCTGCCGGTAAATGAAGCTGCGATTACCCTGCAGCGCCATGAAACGGCCCAGCCTGTTCTGGCACCGGTAGAAACCGCAGAAGGGCCGGTAACAGTTTTTGACCCGCAAATGGAAATATTCTGGTCTGTGGCAGAAAAACGCTAGACAGATCAGCCGATATTTAAGGAGTATGCCCGATGATTTCCCTCAGCCTGACAGATAAAAAGAGGATAGCAAAAGCCACCGCATCGATGCTGCTGGAAATTGAGGCGGTGCATGTAAATGCAGAAAAACCCTTTGTTTTGACCTCGGGGGCAGCCAGCCCTGTGTATATCGATTGCCGCAAGCTGATCTCTTTTCCTCGTATTCGCGCCGCATTGATGGATTTTGGTGTGTCGGTTCTGGCCGAAGAAGCCGGATTTGAAGCCTTTGACAGCGTAGCCGGGGGCGAGACAGCCGGCATTCCCTTTGCCGCCTTTATGGCAGAAAGGCTGGCGCTGCCGATGCAATATGTGCGTAAAAAACCAAAGGGTTTTGGGCGTAACGCACAAATTGAAGGCTATCTGCCGGAAAATAGCCGGGTTCTGCTGGTTGAGGATCTGGCCACAGACGGGGGCAGCAAATTTATGTTTGCCGATGCGTTGCGCAAGGCAGGGGCAGAATGCCATCATGTGTTTGTGGTGTTTTATTATGATATTTTTGCCCATGCCAAAGAAGAGCTGGAACAGGCTGGCTTGCAATTGCATTATCTGGCAAGCTGGTGGGATGTATTGGAACAGCTGAGGCAAAGTGATAAATTTGATGATAAAACCTGTGCAACTGTCGAGGCGTTTCTGCGCGATCCAAAGGGCTGGTCTGCGGCCAATGGGGGCAGCACAAAATAAAAAGGCAACATAGATGAAGGGTCATTATGGCGATAGATAAAATCATTATTGATACCGATCCCGGCATCGATGATGCGATGGCCATTCACCTGGCTTTTGCCGATCCCCGCTTGGAGCTGTTAGGGCTAACCTCTATCTTTGGTAATGTCTTTACCCATCAGGCAACCCGAAATGCGCTCTATCTGGTGGAACAGGCTGGCAGTGCTATTCCGGTCGCACAAGGGGCTTTGCGCCCACGCGTCCAGGATGCAAACCAGCCATCTCATTATGTACATGGCGATGAAGGGTTCGGTAATTTGCCTGCCCCAAACCCCGGCCGCCAGCCAGACCCGCGCGCGGCAGCGGTGTTTTTGTCTGAAACCTGCCGGCAATATCCAGGCGAGGTGATTTTATGTCCGGTCGGCCCGCTTACCAATATCGCGGCCTTGCTGGATTATGATCCGGAAATCACGAAATATGTAAAAAAGCTGGTGATAATGGGCGGGGCGGTATGGTGTCCGGGTAATGTCACCGGCTTTGCCGAGGCAAATATCTGGAATGATCCGCATGCCGCTGACACGGTATTTGCCGCAGATTGGGAGATGGATCTAATCGGGCTGGATGTTACCCAGACCATTACCTGTGTACAGGATGATTTTGACAGCCTGCGAGGCAGCTCGCCCGATATAGGCGGATTTCTGGCGGATATGACCAAATTTTATATCGATTTTTATCATTCTGTGGGGGGGATATATCATTGTATGATGCATGACCCGTCAGCGGTTATCGCCATTACCGACCGGGATGCGTTCAGCTTTCGCCCGGCCCCGTTAAAGGTGGTGTGCCAGGGTGAGGAAATCGGCCGCACCATCGCGGATACAGACAGCGGACGCCGGGCGGTGAATGTCGCCATAACAGCGGATATTGCGCGGGTGCGTAAAATTTTTCTGGATATCTGCGCACAAGCTGACACAATAAGAGATAGCAGAATTTCCAGCACACAGAGCTAAAAAACTGTATCAGGCCAGTGGCGTTAAAAAGGGGTTGGTTGTCATGCACATTCAAACTGTGGATTATCGTTCTGAAAATGCGCCCCTATTATTGGCGCAATCCTTGCGCGAAACCGGCTTTGCGGTGTTAACCAACCATCCGATTACCGCCGCACGGATTGAGGCGATTTATGCCAGCTGGGGCGCGTTTTTTGCCACAGAGGAAAAGCATGATTACTTGCGTGATCCGGTGCGCCAGGATGGCTATTTCCCGTTTAAGTCCGAGCATGCCAAAGATGCAAGGGAAAAGGATTTAAAAGAGTTTTTCCATGTCTATCCATGGGGGCAAGTCCCGGATGGGCTGGCACAGGAAACCAGAGAATTTTATGGCGATCTGGTCGGGCTGGGCATAGAGCTGCTTGGCTGGCTGGATAGCCAGTTGCCAGAAGATATCGCGCAAAAATTAAGCCAGCCCTTGCAGGATATGATGGCACAGAGCGCGCAAAGCCTGCTCAGGATTTTGCATTACCCGCCGGTCGCTGCCGATGAGGTATCTGCTGCGATTCGCGCCGCCGCACATGAAGATATTAACCTTATTACCTTGCTGGTCGCCGGCTCTCAGCCCGGCTTGCAGGCAAAAGATACGCATGGTCACTGGCATGATGTGCCGTGCGATCCTGGTATGATTACAATCAATAACGGGGATATGCTGGCTCTGGCCAGCGATAATTATTTCCCCTCGACAACGCATCGGGTGGTGAATCCAGGTGAAAATCCAAATCAGTCACGCTATTCTATGCCTATGTTTTTGCATCCGCGCCCGGATGTGGAATTAAAGCCTGCTTTTACAGCAGACCAGTTTTTACAAGAGCGGCTCAAACAGATTGGTTTAAAATAAAATAGGGAGAAAGATGATGAAATTCGTCAAAACACTCGCCATTGCAGCGATATCTGCCATTGGTTTGGTTTCTTTGGTGCATGCAGCAGATATCAAACCAGCAGTGATTTATGATATGGGCGGTAAGTTTGATAAATCCTTTAATGAGGGGGTTTATAACGGGGTAAAGAAATTTACCGATGAAACAGGTATCGAAGTGATGGAATTTGAAGTCACGAACGAGACCCAGCGCGAACAGGCCATGCGCCGGATGGCAGAGCGCGGTGCAACCATCATTTTAGGGGTTGGCTTTGCCCAGGCAGATGCGATTGCCAAAGTGGCCGCAGAATATCCGGACAAGCAATTCTCTATCATCGATGTCAGCTGGCTGGATGCCCCAAATCTGCGCCAATATTCCTTTAAAGAACATGAGGGCAGCTATCTGGTCGGGGTGGCCGCTGCACTGGCAAGTAAAACAGGCAAGGTCGGCTTTGTTGGCGGTATGGATATTCCGCTTATACGCAAATTTGCCTGCGGTTATGTTGGCGGGGTAAAGGCCGCAAACGGCTCGGCCAATATCTATCAGAATATGACCGGTACAACCCCGTCTGCCTGGAATGACCCGGCCAAGGGTGCAGAACTGGCAAAAAGCCAAATCGATCGCGGGGCAGATGTTGTCTATCACGCAGCAGGTGGTACTGGCCTTGGGGTTATTCAGGCCGCTGCTGATGCCGGCAAGCTGGCTATCGGGGTAGACTCAAACCAGAATGGCCTGGCCCCCGGTTCGGTTCTGACCTCTATGCTAAAGCGCGTGGATGTGGCTGCGTATGAAACCTTTAAAGATGCGATGGATGGCAAATTCACCTCTGGTGTACATACATTAGGTGTCGCTGAAGGCGGTGTGGACTGGGCACTGGATGATAATAATGCCTCTCTTGTCACAGCTGATATCAAGGCCGCTGTTGAACAGGCCCGCAAAGATATCCTCAGCGGCAAGGTCAAGGTTCATAATTACGAAAGCAATTCCAATTGCCCGTATTAATGGCCGTTTTTTACGCTGTTAAAAAAGATGGCTAACCATACATATTCAGATACAGGTGGCGCAGAAAATGTGCCACCTGCTATTGTTTTAAACCATATTTCTAAAAGTTTCGGGGCGGTACAGGCCAACCGCGATATCCATCTGGATGTGGCAGCGGGAACAATTCATGGCATTGTCGGTGAAAATGGCGCCGGCAAATCAACACTGGTATCCATTTTATACGGGTTTTATACCGCTGATCAGGGCGAGATTGAAATATTTGGCCAGCCGGTAACATTACGCTCTACCGCAGATGCGATTGCCAGCGGCATTGGCATGGTACACCAGCATTTTATGCTGGTACCCAATTTCACTGTACTGGAAAATATTATCCTCGGCCATGAAGGGGCAGATAGCTTGTCTGCGGGTCTGGAAAAGGCGACGTCCCGGCTACAGGAGATTGCCGATAAATATGGCTTGCAGGTGGATTTGCATGCCACGGTTCAGGATTTGGCTGTGGGATTACAGCAGCGGGTGGAAATCCTCAAAGCCCTGTATCGCGGGGCAAAAATTCTGATCCTGGATGAGCCGACAGGGGTGTTGACCCCGCAGGAAACCGAACAATTATTTGAAATTCTGAAAGCCTTGCGCGCCCAGGGGGTCACGATTTTGCTGATCACCCATAAATTAAAGGAAATTATGGCCGTGACAGATAATGTTTCGGTGATGCGTTCAGGTGAAATGGTCGCCCATCTGGACACCGCGGATACTTCTGCTGAAAAATTGGCCGAATTGATGGTGGGCCGGCCGGTATTATTGGCCGTTGGCTATGAAGGCAGGCAAGCTGGCGATATCTGTTTACAGGTTAATGGCCTTTGTTTGCGTGATGAAAGCGGTAAAACCTGTCTGCACGATATCTGCTTTGAGGTGCGGCGCGGCGAGATTTTCGGCATTGCCGGTGTGTCTGGCAATGGCCAGTCCGAATTGCTGGAAGTGCTGGCCGGCATTACCGCCCCGCAAGAGGGGCGTATCCAGATAGGGACAGCCGAGATAAGCGCCAAAACACCCCTTAGCCCGGCAGGCATAAAAGAATTAGGGGTTGCCCATATCCCCGAAGACCGGCATGCAATGGGGCTTGTTCTGCCTTTTAGTGCGGCTGAATCCGCGATGCTGGGCTATGAAGAGCGCGGCACGGCAACCGGCAGTTCCGTCTTTTTATCGCCTGAGGCAACCACCCGCCATTGCCAGAAATTAATGACAGATTTTGATATTCGCCCGGCTGATCCGCGCCTGAAAAGCAATTTATTTTCAGGCGGCAACCAGCAAAAAATTGTGGTCGCGCGCGAGATATCTGCCCAGCCGGATATATTGCTGGTCGGCCAGCCAACCAGAGGGGTGGATATCGGCGCCATAGAATTTATTCATAAACAGTTGCTGGGCTTGCGTGACAGGGGCTGTGCGGTGATTTTGGTCTCGGTAGAGCTGGATGAAATCCTTACCCTGTCAGATCGGATTATGGTGATGAATGCAGGCCAGAATATGGGGATTTTAAAACGTCAGGAAGCCGATATTCAAAAAATTGGACGGATGATGGCTGGCATTGAACATCACGCCCCTTCACAGGTGCCGGCATGAACCAGGATATCTTGCCACGCTGGATAGATATTGGCCTGTTGCCCCTGTTGAATGTGATGGCCGCGCTGGTCGTCTCCGGGATTATTATCGCGATTATTGGCGAAAACCCCTTTGTGGCGATGGGGGTGATGCTAAAGGGGGCATTTCTCTATAAGGGCGCGCTTGGCTATACGCTGTTTTATGCCACCAATTTTATTTTTACCGGCCTGGCGGTCGCGGTCGCCTTTCATGCGATGCTGTTTAATATTGGCGGGGAAGGCCAGGCGATGATGGGCGGGCTGGGTGTTGGGTTTATCTGTCTGGCACTGGATAATATTTTGCCGCCTATGATGGTGGTAGTATTGGCGATATTGGCGGCGGCGCTCTTTGGGGCGGTATGGGGGGCTATTCCGGGCTGGTTGCAAGCCAGGCGCGGTAGCCATATTGTGATCACCACCATTATGTTTAATTTTATCGCCGCCTCGATAATGGTATGGCTTCTGGCCGGGATGTTAATGGCCCCTGGCCAGATGTCGCCGGAAACGCGCAGCTTTGCCCAGGGGGTAGGCTTGCCACAAATATATGAGGTGCTAAACAGATTTGGATTCACGGTCGCCCGATCGCCGTTGAATTTTTCCTTTATCGTGGCGCTGTTGGCCAGCTTCGGGGTCTGGGTGCTGATCTGGCGCACGCGTCTGGGCTATATCATTCGGGCAACCGGCCACAGCGAGCCAGCCGCTATTTATGCCGGGCATAATCCTGCCCGTATCATTATGATTGCGATGGCGATTTCAGGCGGTCTGGCCGGTTTAATGTCCTTAAACGAAATTTTAGGGGTGCAGGAGCGGGTCATTTTAAACTTCACCTCCGGCTATGGCTTTACCGGCATTGCGGTGGCATTGATGGGACGAAACCACCCTGTCGGGATTTTATGTGCCAGCCTGTTATTTGGTGCGCTCTATCAGGGCGGGGCAGAGCTGGATTTTGAATTTCAAACCATTACCCGTGAAATGGTATTGATGAT
>JAURQT010000105.1 GCA_030835985.1 Alphaproteobacteria bacterium | reverse complement strand
ATTTCTTTTTCAAACACCGCGCGAAAGGCTTCCGGGGTAACATCGCGCCCGGTAAGACCTGTGCCGCCCGTAGCCAGCACACAATCCACTGTTTTATCCGCAATAAAATCACGCAAATGCGCGGTAATCTGGTCAATATCATCCTTAACAAGGGCGCGAGCCGCCAGATTATGACCGGCATCACAAAGCCGCAGTGCCAGCAGATCACCCGATTTATCCTCATCCAAAGAACGGCTATCTGAAATGGTTAGCACCGCACTATTTACAGGCACAAAATCGCGGGTTTCATCTATGGCCATCTTCTCGCCCCCTTTTGCCCTGTTAATCGGCTAATTGTGCCAGCTCTTTATGATTGCCCTTGCCATTAAGCAGGCGATGCAAGGCTGGAATATCTTCATCAAAGCGATTGCTATAAATATATAAATAGCTAATCACGCCTTTGATATAATTGCGGGTTTCGCGTGCCGGAATGGATTCTATCAGCAGAAAACTATCTTCTTTGTGATCAATTTTACGCAGCCATTTTTTCAAATTTCCCGGCCCGCCATTATAGGCGGCAAGCATCCGCACCAAATCATCGCCTATATAGGGCTCCTTGCGCAAATGTTCGATATAATCCTGAGCCAGGGTCAGATTCAAATCGGGATCATGCAATTTATGGCGATGGGTGCGCCGATAGCGTCTATCCTTGGCAATAAAGGCAGCGGTTGCCGGCATTAATTGCATCAGCCCGGCAGCCTTTGCACTGCTGCGTGCCAATGGATAAAAGCCGGATTCTTTACGAATGATCGCATGAAGCAGGGAAAGCTCGATACGCACTTCTGCTTCTGTTTCCAGATAGGGATAAAGGGCGGCAAGATAGCTCACGCCCCTGTCCGTTCGATAGATATCGGCCAGACGAAAAGTCAGGCCAGGCATATTGTGAACAGAGGTAAAGGCGATAAGGGCGCGTACATACTCTTCTGGCATTTCTTCAAACAAATAGCGCAATTCGCGTGCCGCACGTGTCCAGTCCCCGATTTGAAGGAGCGCCAATGCACGCTGGCCCCCTTTTTGTGCGATGAGCCAATCCATAAAACCATCTGTGATGACCGGCAGATTAAAATCCAGCTGGATAGATTGGCCGGAAGCTTCAATCGCCATCACCCCGTAAAAGGTTTCCGGATAGGCGGTCGCCATATTCAGATAAAAAATCGCCTGCAAGGGATCGCCTGCCCGCATAAAGCCGCGATAGGCCCAAAACCCGGCCCCGGAGCGCAACACATCCGGGGCGTTTTTATTTTCTGCAAGGGTACGAAAAAAACTGGTGGCAATTTCATATTGCCCGGAGCGCCAGGCTGCCAGCCCGCCTGCCCAATAGCCCATAAAAGCGCCGTCCCCGCCTTTGGCGATCGCCTGACGGGCGGTGCTCAACGCCTTGTCATCCACCCCAAAAATGAAATAGGCATGGGCAATCTCGCCGCGTAAATGCCCTTCTTCCGAAGCGGTCAGATATCTCTGATTGGTTGGCTTATCCAGAATCTCAATCGCCCCGGAAGGATAGCCGCGCCGAATGGAACGACGAATATCCCGGGCGATTTTCGCAGTTGTGCGCGGCGATGCCCGGCCAGACCAGCTTTCCGGAATATCGGCACGATAGCCTTGCGGGCGCGATAGCCCTACCCCGTTTAAATATCCTTCTTTTGGATTTTTAGCCGCCTTTGCCCCTTTTGGCCGACGCCTGTCAGAAAGCCATTTAATCCGGCTGGCGGTCGGCAGGTCATTATATTTATCCAGCCATTGTGCCAGCTCTGTATAGCTGGAACGCCAGGCTGTTGGATGCAGATATTTTTGAGCCAGAACATGTCCCATCAATAGCTGGCTATCCAGCTGTTTTATCAATTTTGCCGCTTTTTTAATCTCGCCATCATCCTGCAAGGCAAAAATTTGCGCATACAAATCTGTGTCCTTGTGGGAAAGCGGGCGCGGCAACTCTTTGGAAATCGCGCTGGAAGCCGCCATGAAAAGAAAGGGCAGAAATACCAGTAAAGGAAAAAGCCGGTGCAAAATCATCATCAATCTTTCTTCCTTTACGAAGCCTTTTTAAGATGCTGGCAGAGCTGTAGCAGATCAGAAAAAGCCTGTTTTTTCATATTCGGGGCACGCAGTAAATAGGCCGGATGCAAGCTGGGCAAGACCGGCAATATCAGACTGCCATCACCGGCATCACTAAAATCTATCTCTGTCATCTGACCGCGCAATTTTAAAATACCTGTCTGGCTGTCTAGCAATAATTTTGCCGAACTACCGCCAAGGGCAAAAATGATCTTCGGCGCTTTAAGCTGAATATGCCGACGCAAAAACGGCCATAATAAACGGGTTTCCTCAACCGTGGGAGTGCGGTTGCCGGGCGGCCGCCAGGGCAAAATATTGGTGATATAGACATCCTGTCTGTCCATGCCGACAGATTTCAGCATCCTGTCCAGCAATTGTCCGGCTGCCCCGACAAAGGGCAGGCCCATCCGGTCTTCATCGCGGCCGGGGGCTTCGCCAATCAGCATGATATCTGCAGCCGGATTGCCATCGGCAAAGACCAGATTGCTGGCGGTTTTTTTCAAAGCGCAGCCCTCAAATGCCTCAAGGGCAGCCCGCAGATCAGAAAGAGTTTGCAGCCCGGATAACGGGCGGGCGGTTTGCGGCGGAACAGCTACAGGCTCAGCTATCGGGGGGCTGAAAGATGGCTCTGCCAGCATCGGCGGCGGCGCAGCAGAGATAGCAGAATGACGCGACGGAGGCAGGCTTTGCGGCGCAGCTGTGGCAGGCCGAACAGGCGTGCGCACCGCCTCTGCTGCATACAGCCCTGTCGCTGTATCGCTCAACGCGCAATCAATTCCCATCTCCATTTGCCATTTCAGGGCAAAAAGCAGGTCATCTTTGGCCGGATAAGACGCTGTCATTCCATTTTTCGTCCTGATAAGAAGATTCACGCGGATCTATACTGCCATAATTCACTGGAGGCGTCTTGGTTAATCTGATAATTCTTCGGCGAAATTATGGCAATTTTTTTAAAAAAAGCGGAATAGCATCTTTACAGACAGGCATCGCTTGGCCTGAAATAGGGATGAATGAGATAAAAAGAGGAAGATAATGGAACGGGAATCAATGGAATTTGATGTGGTTATCGTTGGGGGCGGGCCATCCGGCTTGTCGGCGGCGATAAAATTAAAACAATTAGCCACAGAAAAAGGTGAAGATATCTCGGTTTGTCTCATTGAAAAAGGCAGTGAGGTGGGCGCACATATCCTGTCCGGAGCGGTTCTGGAGCCGCGCAGCCTGAACGAATTATTGCCCGATTGGCAAGAGCGGGGCGCACCGCTGGATACCCCTGTTGAGCAGGATAAATTTATGTTCCTGACAGAAAAAGGCAGCTTTGGCCTGCCGACCCCGCCGCAAATGCATAATAAGGGCAATTATATCATCTCGCTTGGCAATTTCTGTCGCTGGCTGGGGGAACAGGCCGAAGCGCTGGGCGTAGAGGTATATCCGGGCTTTCCAGCCGCATCGGTTCTGTATCATGAAGACGGCTCGGTGCGCGGCGTGGCCACAGGCGATATGGGCATCGGCAAGGATGGCGAAAAAACAGATAGCTATATGCCGGGGATGGATCTGCTGGCAAAACAAACCATTTTTGCCGAAGGCTGCCGCGGACATCTAACCAAAACCCTGTTTGACACTTTTTCCTTGCGCGAGGGCAAAGATCCGCAAACCTATGCCATTGGTATCAAGGAATTATGGGATATCGAGCCGGAAAAATCCAAACCGGGTCTGGTCTGGCATTCTGTTGGCTGGCCGCTAAATACCGACACCTATGGCGGCTCTTTTCTCTATCATTTAACCGGCAATCAGGTGGCGGTTGGTTATGTGGTAGGGCTGGATTATCAAAATCCCCATCTCTCGCCTTTTGAAGAGTTTCAGCGTTTTAAAACCCATCCCGATGTGCGATCTGTTTTTGAAGGCGGACGCCGGGTTTCCTATGGTGCGCGTGCGCTGAATGAAGGTGGTTTTCAGTCTATTCCAAAGCTGACCTTCCCGGGCGGATGTCTGGTTGGCTGTACCGCCGGATTTTTAAATGTCCCCAAGATCAAGGGTACACATACCGCGATGAAATCCGGGATGCTGGCAGCTGAAGCAGTGTTTGACACGCTGGCGTCTGCCAGCCCGTCAGCAGAGCCGGCAAGCTATGCAGAAAAAATCGAAGCCTCCTGGCTGTGGGCAGAATTATATAAGGTGCGCAATATTCGTCCGGCCTTTGCCAAAGGGCTGTGGCTGGGGATGGGCTATGCGGCACTGGATACCTATCTTTTGCGTGGCAAAGCGCCCTGGACGTTCCACCACCATAGCGATCACACAAACCTGAAACCTGCCAGTGAAGCACCGGTGATCGATTATCCAAAACCGGATAATATTGTCAGCTTTGACAGAAATTCTTCGGTTTATTTATCGGGAACCAATCACGAGGAAAATCAGCCGGCTCATCTGCAATTAAAAGATGCGAGCGTGCCTATTCAACATAATCTGGCCTTGTATGACGCGCCCGAGCAGCGTTATTGTCCGGCAGGGGTTTACGAGATTGTGCGCGAGGAAGATGGCTCTCATCCGCGCTTGCAGATCAATGCGCAAAATTGCGTACATTGTAAGACCTGTGATATCAAGGATCCCACTCAAAATATTCGCTGGGTTACCCCGGAAGGCGGCGGCGGGCCAAATTATCCGAATATGTAAAAGGATAAGCGCTGGCTGGCTATTCGGGCACAGGCATTGGATGTTTGTACTACCCTCAAAACTCTGCCAGCCTTTTGTGGTTTGCAGGATGTACATGGCTGGAAAGAAATCAGAAATGGGCCTGTCCTCAATAAAAAAGCGATTCAAATGGCCAAAAAGGCAGAGTGGTTTTTTTTGGGTGGTCGCGGTTTTTTTTGGGCTGGGCGCCTGCCAGCCGGCGGGAAAAATCGTCCCTGTTTCTTTTTCAGAGCTGCCTTCTGATACGCTTCAGGCACCGATTAAAGCGCCCAGCTTTGCAGGCCAGTTTTTAGCCGCTCGCTATGCCCAGTATCATCAGGATAACGCCGCTGCCAGCCTGTATTTTAGCGAAGCGATGCGGGTGGGCACAATAGATGAAACCCTGTTGCGATACGGATTTATCAATCATTATCAAAATGGCAATCTGGACGAGGCTCTGCGGCTGGCACGCGAGTTTGAGCGGCTGAATTTCACCTTTGGTCTGGCAGCAGAGCCCGCCATTGCAAAGGCGGTTCAGGATACAGACTGGCAGGCATTAATCGCACTGTCAGAAAAAATTGAAATCAGCGATGATTTTCATCTCCTGGCAGGCGGTTTGCGCAGCCTTGCCTATCTTGGGCTGGGCGAGCCGGAAACCGCTTTGGGTGTTTTTCATGAGCTGGAAAATTTTGCCATGCTCTCGGAGCAAAATATGCACGCCCCCCTATGGCTGTTGGGCGGGGCTATTTTTGAATATCTGGGCAAAAAAGACGAAGCTATCGGGTATTACCGCCAGGCGCTCGCCGAAAGCCGGAATGAATATGTCACCATACGCGCCGGCACCAGATTATGGCAATTGGGCACCCAGGTAGATATCGAAAATTTATGGCAAACCCGCCTGGCAGCTGATGCTGCCCCGCTCACGCTGATAGAACAAATGGAAGCCCGCACAAATAGCCCCCTTGCCCCGCCCGGGCTGGCAGAGATGATAGCCCGTTTCCTGTTCGATACAAGCTGGCTATCCGAGGATAGCTATCATAGCAATTTGCTGATTGCGCGCGCCCATCTGGCCATCTCTATCTGGCCGGAAATTTCAACAGCACGGCTGGTACTGGCAGAATGGTATCTAAAAGCAGAGATATATGAGCGCGCAGAATATCACCTGGTGCAAATAGATAAAGACGCGCCTGTCTATCTGCGCGGCCAGCTTGTCCTTCTGGCCTTGCTGGAACAAAAGGGTCAAATCGAACAAGCCATCTTGAAAGTAAAATCCAGGCTGGCCAAAAACGATAAGCCGAGTGCCGGTGAAAAACAGCAGCGCGCCCTTTTGGCACAAGCTGGCGGCAATATATTAAGACGCGCGGAGAAATGCGACGAGGCGCTGGCCTTTTTTAAGCAGGCTCTGGCATACGGGATGGAAAATTATCGCCTCTATCGGAATATTGGTATTTGTTTTGAGCAGACAGGCCAGGATCTGCAAGCAGAAAAAGCCTTGTTAAAAGCCATAGAGTTGAACCCGGAGGATGCCATCGCGCTAAATTATCTGGGCTATTGGTGGGCAGATGAAAATCGGCATCTGGAAAAAGCCATCACCTTTATTCAAAGAGCGGTACAATTACAGCCCTATTCCGGCTATTATGCAGATTCCCTTGGCTGGGTATATTATCGGCAAGGCGCGTTTGACACAGCTGTATTATGGCTGGAAAAAGCCATGCAGCTTACCCCTACAGATGCGATTATTTCTGAACATCTGGGCGATGCCTATTGGCAGACAGGCCGATTTGTCGAAGCTCGCTTTAAATGGCAACACGCCCTGGATATGGGTATTGAAGAGAGCCGTATAGAAGGTCTAAAGGCCAAATTGGAAAAAGGCTTGTAGGATGGCAATGCTCTGGCATCAGATACATGCACCGGCAAAATTTAATCTCTGCCTGCAAGTGCTGAAAAAACGCGAAGATGGCTATCATGAATTGCTATCTTTTGCCGGCTTTACCCGGTTTGGCGACCGTTTATCGGTCTGTGTTCAGCCGCAAGACAAAATAGAATATGAAGGGCCATTTGCGGGTGCGCTTGTTCGGGCTGGCGGCGATAGCCTGTGCCGGAAACTTTGCGAAGGGCTGCGAGAAGCCGGATATGATTTGCCGCCTCTTCATATAAGGCTGGAAAAAAATATCCCGCTTGGCGGCGGCCTGGGGGGCGGCTCAACAGATGCTGCCGCCCTGCTTCGCCTGATTTCTGATAAAATATTGCCGCAAACCCTCTTACAAGAAGTAATGTTGGAACAGGCAGCACAAATCGGGGCAGATGTACCGGTTTGCCTTTATCCGGGCTGGCAAATTATGACCGGTACAGGCACAAAGAGCCGGCCCGTTAGCCTGCCTGTACCTCCAGACAGCCCCCTTTATGTGGTGCTGGCCAATCCCGGCCTGGCTCTTTCTACGGCTGAAATCTTTGCCAGCCTTTCAGATTATTCTATCTCTGCTGCGGGCCAGCTGGCAGAATATATACAGAAAGGCGATTTGGAAAAAATTATCGCCATCGGCAATGATTTAACCGCCCCGGCGGTGGCACGCTATCCTGAAATTTCCCGGCTGATCGATGTGCTTGGCCAGCCGCATAAAGGCTTTATCGGTGCCGGGATGAGCGGCAGCGGGTCAAGCTGTTTTGCCCTGACAACAAATAGAGCTTCAGCACAATCCCTGGCACAAAGACTGGAAAAGAACGGCATCTGGGCACAAACAACAGAAATCCTTGACCCGGCAAATAAGCAGGCTGCCCCGGAGCGCTGATCGCCGGGGCGTATCTTGTGTCATTTTTCCGCCTGATTGCCCCGTTTTTTAATTGATCCGCCAGAACTTGATCGCTATAGTCTCGCTCAACCTTGAGATATTTGCAGGTTACTATCTGCAATTTTAGGGCAAAAATGCTGGGGCGTGGCCAAGTGGTAAGGCATCGGTTTTTGGTATCGTGTATCGTAGGTTCGAATCCTACCGCCCCAGCCAATTTTTTTGGCCAATTTTCTGGACATCAAACCTTCCAAACAGCTTTATTTCTATCCGGCAATCTGCTGAATTAGTCTATCGCGGCCTGTTTCCT
>JAURQT010000104.1 GCA_030835985.1 Alphaproteobacteria bacterium | reverse complement strand
TGGCAAGCCATCTGTTTATCTTCTGCCCTATGATAGAGTTGCCCGCCCTTAAAACTTTGCGCCTGCCAGATGCAGATAATATTACCGCAGACAGCGCTCTTGCCATCTATGAAGCCTTGCGCCCGCTTTTGCCAAAAGCGCCGTCCGGGGCAAACAAAACGGCTGCCAGGCTGATAGATTTACTGGATGAATTTGATGCGCTGATCCTGGATGGGTTCGGGGTTATTAATGTTGGATTTCAGACTATTCCGGGCATTGATACCCTGCTGGAAGAGGCGGGGAAAAAACAGGTTGATGTGCTGGTTTTGACCAATGGGGCAAGCCACCCTTCTGTTGTTTCTGCCCAAAAATATCAGGGCTGGGGTTTGCCGCTTTCACAAGCCGAGGTTATTTCCAGCCGTGATGCGCTTATCGCCCATCTGAACGGCATGACAGATATTTCTAGCTGGACAGCCCTGGATAGCCAGGTTACCCCGCCAGAGGGGGTGAGGGGGATAAAGGCTGTCACGCCGGAAAGTTTGGCCCACGCGCGCGGTTTTACCCTGTTAGGCAGCTCTGGCTGGACAGAGCAGGATCAGGCCGTGCTGGAAAAAAGCCTGAAAGAGAATATGCGCCCTGTCCTGGTTGGCAATCCTGATGTTACCGCCCCGCATCCGGACGGATTTACCGCCGAGCCGGCTTACTGGATGGCACGGGCGATGCAACAGCACCCTTTTCGGCCGATATGGTTTGGCAAGCCGCATCCGCTGGCCTTTACGCTGGCCTATCAGCGTTTGTGTGAACGTGCCAACCGGCAGCTGGATAAATCGCGCATTGCGATGGTGGGTGATAGTTTGCATACCGATATTCTGGGCGGTTTGGCATTTGGGCTGCGCACTATCCTGGTCACCAGCTATGGATTGCTGCGCGACCATGATGCCGACAAAGTAATTGGCCAGACAGGCATTGCCCCGGATTGGCGTGTCCCGCATTTGTAAAAAGGCCTATTTGTAACACACCTCAGGGCGTTATCTGGCCCATACATCCAGTTTTTATGCTCCAATAGTATAAGAGGCAGGAAAAGCAGTATAAAAGCCCACGCGAAATGAGGCATGGATAGGCTATGCAGGATATGCAAGAGAGCAAAAAAATCATCGTAACCGGCGCGGCCAGGCGCATCGGGGCAGCATTGGTATCTGCCCTTGCCCAAGATGGCTGGCAAGTGGTGCTGCATTATCATCAACGCCGAAAAGAAGCAGAAGCCTTGTGCAAATCACTGAGCGATAAAGGTTATGCCATAGAGGCTGTTTCAGCTGATCTTGGCTTGCCAGATGCCCCGCAAGCGCTCATAGAGGCGGCCAGCCGAACAGGGCCTGTTACCGCTTTAATCAATAATGCATCGCTATTTTCCTATGATTGTGCGGCCAGCGTATCCGCCGAGCAGATTGCCCGGCATATGGCTGTTAATCTAACCGCTCCTGCCTTGCTGACCAGAGCCGTGTATGAGCAATTGCCAGCTGGCCGGACAGGCTGTGTGATTAATATGCTGGATGCAAAATTATTTGGCATTAATCCTGATTATTTCAGCTATACCCTCTCCAAGGCGGCTGCACAGTCGCTTACCCAGATTTCTGCCCAGGCCTATGCCCCGAAATTGCGGGTAAATGCGATTGCCCCTGGCATTGTCCTGCCTTCGGGGGGGCAAAGTCAGGCAGAGTTTGAAAAATCCCACAAACGGAATTTATTGGGACAGGGCGCAACTATACCAGAAATTGTCGCTACAATGCGCTTGCTGCTTTCTGCTTCATCTATGACAGGAGAAGTAGTAATTCTGGATGGCGGCGCGCATTTACGCCCGCCCGCCCGTGATGTAGCGTTTCTTGAGGCTTAAAAGATGATCACTCCCCTATCAAGACGATTTATGCTCAATGGCATCGAAGTGACCTGCTCTATTGGCATTCATGATTTTGAACGCGAAACACCGCAGCGAATCACCGTAGATGTGGAAGTATTGCTGGATATCGCCGCAGAGCCCAGCAAGGATACGATTGAAGAAGCGGTGAATTATGATGATATTCACCGCCATGTGATAGAAATCGCGACCTCTCGGCATTTTGATTTACAAGAAACCCTCGCCCGCACAATTTTTGACAAGCTGGCCGCCATGCCAGGTGTATTCGGGATATCCGTTCGCACGGCCAAGCCGGATGTGTATAAGGATGTTCGCGAAGCGGCCTATCAGCTTTCCTCGCTTCACCCGCCTATTTCTTCTTAAAAGACGGGGTGTCTGGCACGCGCCCTATTTTTCAATCGATTTCAGGCGATCTTTCAAATTTTCCATCTCATCACGCAATTTTTTAATTTCATCATGGTCAATCTGTGGTGAATGGGGATTTTTTTCCGGCTCTTCTGAATGGAATTCACGGTTCTGGCTGATCGCATCCAGAGAGTTTTCCAATGCCTGACTGGCCAGAGGATGCAAACGGGTAAAGGAGGCCATAGTGCGTTCCAGATAACGCGATAATAACGGCTCTATAGGGCTTTTATAGGCCATGATGATCTGGCACAGCGCATCGACAGGCAACATTTGATGGCCTTCTTGTTCACACTCCAAAATCACCTGAACAAGGGTTGGACGGGTAAGATCCTGACCCGTTTTTGCATCGCTTATTTGTATTTTTTTCCCGCTTCGCACCATCTCTGCCAGCTCGCTCAAAGTGATATAGCTGGAGGTTGCCACATTATAAAGGCGGCGATTGGCGTATTTTTTTATTGCAATCACAAGCACAACTCCATTACGCGAATATGGTGCAATGCAATAAACCAAATAGCCTTTTTTGCAACGAAAAAATCTAAAATTTTTGCAATGCAATAAAATTTTTCTCGCCGGCAGATCAGCTGGCAGACCACTGGCGCAGGCAGATCATTGGCGCAGGCAGGCAGGCATGGTATTTTACCATCAGACCAGACGCATTTCCCAATGGCAAAATAGCCCCCAAAAGGCAGGCAAATGAGCATGGATGTCGCAGAAATTGAGAGCTTTTATCAGCGCCCGGAAGGGATGTTTATTGCAGATTTGCTGTATCAGGATTTAGGGCTGTTACAGACTATCTGGACACAAATGGCTGAAAGCGGCGGCGCCCCGTTCGATAAAATTGCAGTTGGTTTTCCCTTTGCATTGCTGGAAAGCCATCATTTGCCAGCGGTGTTAATGCCAGCGGAAACCGGCGCACTGGCCTGGTCAGGGGCAGATGGGATAGCGGTGGCCAGCATCGATAGTGCGGCCTGGCCATTGGCCACCGAGATGTGCGATAGGATGATAATCTTGCATGCGCTGGAACATGTGCGCGACCAGCAGGGCTTTCTGGATGAGGCATGGCGGTGCTTGCGTGGCAGTGGAGAGCTGATACTGATTGTCCCGCATCGGCGCGGCTTTTGGGCACGGTCAGATAAAACTCCTTTTGGTCAGGGGCATCCTTTTAGCCGCAGACAAATCCGCCGCCAGCTTGATCAGGCCGGATTTGAGGTAGCAGAGCTAAAGCCATCTTTGTTTATTTCGGCATTTGGGCTCAGTCTGCCAAATGGGGTACGCCACAGGATAAATCGGCTAGGGCGCTATATCTGGCCAATGTTTGGCGGGGTTTTAATCATCCGCGCAATAAAAAAGCTCTATTCCCCGCATCAACAGGCTAACCCGGCATTGCGACACCGCGTCAGGCAGTTTATTGTAAGACAGCCTGCAGGGGCGATTTCGCCCAAAAATCGGCATGAATAATCTCTTTTAACAAATAAACTAAGGTGATGAGTGGGAACCGCGATGGATGAGAGTTTAGCTGGTCTGCGCAAACAGATTGACGCGCTTGATAGTCAATTATCGGAAATGCTGGCCGCTCGGCTAGAGGTATCACGCAAGGTAAGTGCCGCAAAAAAAGATAATAACCAGGTTTTTAGACCAGCCAGAGAAGCCCAGCTTCTGAACAAATTGCTGGCCGCTGCCCCGGCCAGTTTGCAGCAGCTGATACCGGTGGTGTGGCGGGCGATTATTTCTTCCAGCATCGCAGAGCAGCGCCCTGATTTCACCATTCTTGCCAGCCCGCAAATGGGCGTTGAGGCAATCGCTTTTGCCGCTGGCCAGCTTGGCGTAAAAAATAGCGAAAATCTGCATACCGCCCTTGCAGAACTCATAGATAAACAGGCAGATATTTTGCTGGTCTCGCCAGCAGAGTTGTGCCACATAGCAGGCGGTTTGGGGCCAGATAAGCCGGCAATGGTGATTGCCTGTTTGCCATTGGAGATGCCAGGTCAGGATAGCGCATTGCATGGCGAGCTGTTCCATGCGCGAATTACCGGCTGGATTATCGGGCGGCCACCTGTAGAACAGACAGATTATGATAGGGGTGTTTTTTACCTGTCCGATGGAAATAAAATTGAGATTGCCGAACTTTCCCGTTATGAGAATATGTCCGGAGCAGAATTGCTGGGTGTTTGCCCTGTCCTGCAAGCTGAACCACCAATAAGGGATAGGAATATGATAACCGCACCCCAGCCAAAACAGGCCATTGCTTCCATGCTGTCTTATCGGCCGTCGTTCGGGACGCCTTCTTCCGGGCGGCTCATACGTCTTTCTGCGAATGAAGGGGCGCTGGGATGCTCGCCTGATGCGCTGGCCGCACTGGAAGGCAAGGCGATAGACCCCGGCCGTTATCCCGAAATTCAGGATCATCACCTCAATCAGGCGATTGCCGAACGCTATGGGCTAGAGGCTGAAAATATTCTTACCGCCAACGGCTCGGACGAGCTTATCAGCTTGCTGACCCTTGCCTATCTGGAGCCGGGTGATGAGGTGGTGATGAGCGAATATGCCTTTCTGGTTATTCCGCAAGCCACGCAAATCGCAGGCGGGATATCGGTAAAGGCACCTGATAAGGATATGACGGTCAGTGTTGATAACCTGCTGGCGGCGGTTACAGAGCGGACTAAAATCCTGTTTCTGGTTAATCCGAATAATCCGACCGGCACAATGATTTCCATGGAAGAGGTGGTGCGCCTGCATAATAATTTGCCGCCGCATATCTTGCTGGTACTGGACTGGGCCTATGCCGAATATCTGGAAGACAGTTTTTCAGATAGAGCCGCGCGCATGGTTGAGGAACATAAAAATGTGGTGATGACCCGCACCTTTTCCAAATTGCATGGCATGGCAGGTTTGCGTTTGGGATGGGGGTATTTCCCGGCCGATATCCTGACTACCCTTGCCTCTATCCGTGGCCCTTTTTCTGTTAACCAGGCAGCGGTGCGCGCAGGGATTGCCGCCATAAGGGATACAGAATTTCAGGAAAAATCTGTTGCCCATAATAAAAAATGGATGTCCATGCTGCCGGCCTTTTTAACCCAGCTTGGTCTGGGCGTTTTGCCATCACAAACCAATTTTATCCTGATTCATTTTGACCCAGAAAAAGGGGTGAGCGCAGCCGAAGCAGAAGCCTTTTTTGCCAGTCGTAATATTTTGTTGCGGTCAATGGGCGCTTACGGGCTGACAGATTATTTACGTATGTCTGTTGGTACAGATGAAGAAATGGAAATCGTCAAGGATGCCTTTATGGCGTTGATGCAGCCAGAGGGTCAAACCGCCTAGCCGGAGCCGATATTGTGCAACAAAAATTTATCTCGGATAAAATCGCCATTATTGGCATTGGGCTGATCGGTGCGTCTATCGCGCTGGCGATAAAACATAAAAAATTGCCCTATCGGGTAGGGCTATATGATCATAACCCTGCGGTGCGCAATGAAGCGCGCCAGCTTTCCATTGGCGATGAGATTTGTGAAGAGCTGGCAGAAGCGGTTGCCGGGGCTGGCCTTGTTATTCTGGCCGTACCGGTTGGTGCGATGGCAGCTGTGATGCAGGCGATAGCCCCGCATATCGAGGACGGGGCAGTTATTACCGATACCGGCTCGACCAAACGATCTGTTATTCGCGATACCAAAGACCTGGTTCCAGAGCAGTGCCATTTTATTCCAGGTCACCCCCTGGCAGGGACAGAATTTTCAGGCCCGGCTGCGGGATTTGCCGCCCTTTTTAAAGGGCGATACTGGCTGGTTATGCCAAATGGGGCCGATCCGGAAAAAGTAGAGGCGTTGGAAGAATTATTGACCCGATTAGGGGCGATGACCGAACAGATGACAGCTGATTATCATGACCGGGTATTGGCGATTACCTCGCATTTGCCGCATCTGATTGCCTATACCATTGTCGGCACAGCTGTTGATTTGGAACAGGATATGAAAAATGATGTTATCCGTTTTTCGGCTTCCGGCTTTCGTGATTTCACCCGCATTGCCGCTTCTGACCCAACCATGTGGCGCGATGTGTTTTTGAATAATGATGAAGCGGTGCTGGAAATGATGCAGCGTTTTTCCGAGGATTTAACCTATCTGCAACGCGCCATACGCTGGCAAGAAGGCGATAAGCTGTTTGATCTGTTCAGTCGCACCCGCGATATTCGCCGCTCTATCATTGATGCCGGCCAGGATTAATCTCCGGCAGACAGGCTGAACAACCGCACAAGGATATATTTGGCATATTCGCGCATCAGCAATTTTGCCGTTGGCCAATCTGCATACCAGCGCGCCGCTTGCAAATCTGGCGGGGTGACAGGCAAGGGGGTGATGGCGATATCCGGCATCATGCGCTGAAAATACAGCAAGGCACGCGGCATATGATAATTAGCCGTGACCAGAGACAGGCTGGATAGCTGGTGAAATTCTGCCCAGTTGCGCGCCGCTATCGCATTGCCTTTGGTATCTGCTGCGGTGGCGTCCAGCTCGACACAACAGGCAAAAATCGCTTTTTGGCGCGGGGTTTTGGCAAATGTCATGGCCAGGCTGGCTTTGGAAATACCCTTGCCCACCCCGGTTATGAGCATCCGCACAGATGCGCCCTGCTCTATCAGGCGCAGCCCCTCATTAATGCGTTCCTGCCCACCGGTAGCGACCACCAGCCCATCGGTAAAACTATCGGCCAAAGGCGGTTTTTGCGGCAAGGTGAGGGCAAAATGCTGGACACAGGCCAAAAATCCCAATAGCCCGAAAACCAGCCCTGTAGCTGTATGTACTAATTGGCGTTTAAGGGTGTCTCTGGTCATAAAACAGCACGAACCTCGCAAGCTTGTTAAATCATGAAAGATGCCGCCCTTTTTGCAGCGTTCTTAGCAGAGCCAGGCGACAGCCTTAAAGCTGTTTAAAAATCTCCTGCCCCTGTTATCTTAGGCAAAAACGTCTGGTCACTCAACCAAACATCGGCTATGACAAATGAGCAAAAGATATGTAAGGCAAAAGATGTGTAAGGTGTGTAAATGCTTTTGACATGTGCACAATGCAAGACCATTTTTCGAATAGATAATGCCGCGATTGCCCCGGAGGGCCAAAAGGTGCGCTGTTCGGTTTGCGCGCATATCTGGGATGTCAAAGCCCCTGCACAAGCCTATCATGCGCCTGCCAGCGGCTTTGTTGATATTCTTCAAAAATTGCGCCTGCCTGCCAGTATGCTCTTGCTGGTAATGCTGCTCAGCGGGGTGTTGTTTTCCTTTCGTGGCCCTATCACCGCCCATTTTCCCGGCCTGATATCCTCTTTTAACGGCATTGGCCTGACGATTGAGCCTAATCTGGAGGTGCTGGAGATTCGCAATTTACAGGCAAGCTATCAGGGTAATTTGCTGCGGGTGCGCGGCCAGATATTTAATTCAGACAGCTTTACCGCCCATGCCGCCCCATTGCAGCTACAGGTACTGGGCGCGGATAATACTGTGCTGGCACGTGAAAAATTAGTGCCAGACAGCAAATTTATTGCTGCTGGCCAGACAACCGATTTCTTTGTTCAAAAAGAAGTGGAAAAAGCGGGAAATGCAGAGGTGCGTGTTGATTTTCTGTCAGAATCCCTGCTTCTGGATATGTTCTAGCCGGCATCACCCAAAGGGGTTTTCTTCTGCTTTTATCAGCTCTTCTACCGTGCGGCGGCGACGCAGGAGATGTGTTTTGCCTTCATAAATCATCACCTCGGCTGCTTCGGGGCGCGTATTATAAGTGGACATCATCACCGCCCCATAGGCGCCAGCCGAAAATACCGCCAGCAAATCACCTTCACCAATATCGGGCATATCGCGCCCCTGACCCAGATAATCGCCTGTCTCGCAAACCGGGCCAACAATATCGGCCATACCGCAAGGCACGCCCTTATCGGTGACCGGCTCTATCCGGTGATAGGCTTCATACAAGGTCGGGCGTATCAGATCATTCATTGCCCCGTCAACAATGATAAACCGCTTATCCTCGCCTTGCTTGATATAATGGGTGCGGGTCAGGAGCAGGCCATTATCTGCTGCGATAGAACGGCCAGGCTCAAACCCCAGCCGATAGCCGCGATTGCTGAAAATACGGGTGACCAATGCGCCATAAGCGGCAAAATCCGGCAGGCTTTTGCCCTGATAATCAATGCCCAGCCCGCCGCCTAAATCCAGAACAGGCACATCATACCCCTCAGAGCGCAGGCTATCTGCCAGCTCCAGCAATTCCAGATAGGCTTTTTCAAACGGGGCAAGATTGGTCAGTTGCGAGCCAATATGTACCGCCAGGCCAGTCGGGCGTATGGCCGGATCATCTGCCATTTGCCGATATAAAGAGGCTGCTTCGCCATCGGCAACCGGGATACCGAATTTTGTGGAACGCTGGCCGGTAGAAATTTTGGCATGGCTACCAGGGTCGACATTCACATTGACCCGCAAGGCCACCGGGGCGATGATGCCCATCTCGGCCGCTATCGCGCTTATATGGCGTATTTCTGCTGCTGATTCAGCATTAATCTGGCCGATACCGGCTGTCAGCGCCTGCCGGATTTCCGTATCAGATTTGCCGACACCTGAATAAATAATGCGGCCAGCCGGGATGCCAGCTGCCAGACATTTTTTCATCTCGCCGCCAGATACAATATCTGCCCCGGCACCATGCCTGGCCAGCAATCCCAGAACACCCATCGAGGAATTGGCCTTCACCGCATAATGCACGGCGACATCCAGTGCACTTAATGCCGCACAAAAGGCGCGATAATGGGCAACAAATCCGTCGCCTGAATAGACATAAAGCGGCGTGCCAAATTCTTCGGCAAGGGCAGATACAGATATATCTGATACCATCAGCTCGCCAGCATGATTGCGGTGAATATAGCTCATAAAGGGGGTGTGCCTTAACCGGTTTTTTCTGTTGTTACATCAGAGGGGCGTTGCGGCTCGCCGCGTTTGCCGCATGCGCTCAGTCCAGCGGTTGCCAGGGTAAGGGCGGCTATGATGCATAAAATCCGTATCATAAGAGCTCTTTTTCCTCCATTAAGGGTTTGTTTAACCATCTTTTGCCAGGCTGGCGCGGGTGGCCTTGATATGGGCGGCAACCTGTTCCGGGGCCGTGCCGCCAAAGCTGTTGCGTGCCTGCAAGGCAGAATCAATAGATAACACCTCAAAGATAGACGTGTTCAGGCGCGGCTCAACAGCTTGCATATCTGCAAGAGACAGCTCGTCCAGCGCACATCCCTCTTGGTCGGCCAGCGCGACCAGCTTGCCGGTTACATGATGGGCATCACGGAAAGGCATATTGAGTGCGCGTACCAGATAATCTGCCAGATCGGTTGCCGTCGGGTGGCCTTTTTCCAATGCCGCGCGCATCGCGTCCGGATGGGCGGTCAAATCTGCTATCATCCCTGTCATCGCTGCCAGGCTAAGCGATAGCGAGGCTTCTGCATCAAAGACCGGTTCTTTGTCTTCCTGCATATCCTTGCCATAGGCCAGCGGCAAGCCTTTGAGAACCGTCAATAAGGCCAGCAAATCCCCAATGATACGGCCAGGTTTTGCCCGCACCAGCTCTGCGGCATCCGGATTGCGCTTTTGCGGCATGATAGACGAGCCGGTGGTAAAAGCATCCGATAGGCTGATAAAGCCAAATCTGTCGGTTGACCAGATAACAATTTCTTCGGCCAGACGCGATAGATGGGTCGCACAAATCGCTGCTGCTGCCATAAATTCCACCGCAAAATCCCGCGCCGATACCGCATCCATCGCATTGGCCATCGGCCTGTCAAAGCCCAGCAACCGGGCGGTTTGATGCCGGTCGATCGGATGGGGCGTGCCTGCCAGTGCGGCCGCGCCCAGGGGCATTTCATTCATCCGTTTGCGGGCATCAGACAGGCGCGTGCGATCCCGGCCAAACATTTCAACATAGGCCATCAGATGAAAGGCAAAGCTCACCGGCTGGGCCGTTTGCAAATGGGTATAGCCCGGCATGACAGTTGTGATATGGTTTTGGGCCTGGGTCATCAGCGCATCTTGCAATGCGGCCAGCTGTCCATCCAGCTGATCAATCGCATCCCTTAGCCAAAGCCGGATATCGGTCGCGACCTGATCATTTCTGGAACGCGCGGTATGCAAGCGGCGGGCAGGGTCGCCAATTAAATCGCCCAGGCGGGATTCGATATTCATGTGAATATCTTCCAGCGCGTCCGAAAATGCAAAATCGCCGTTTGTGATTTCCTGCTCGATTTTGGCCAGGCCGTCACAGATAGCTGTTAAATCCGCCTCAGAGATAATATTCTGGCTGGCCAGCATCGTTGCATGGGCGATAGAGCCTGCAATATCCTGTTTATACATCGCCTTGTCATAGCTGATAGAGGCGTTGATATCGGTCATTAATTGTGATGGCCCGCCGGCAAACCGTCCGCCCCAAATAGAAGAAGAGGTTGTTTTTTTCGGTGCATTTTTATTCGCTTTGGTCATAATGCCACCCTACCTTAAATTACGCTAACCGGTCTATATCCAGGACGCGGTTTTGGTATAATGCCTTTTGGTGTTACCCTTTTTGATAAACGCTCTGCTTTATAGGATAGAAATGAAAAAGAATCAGCCCCTAAATATTGCCCGTCGTTCCCTGATAGGGCGCCTGCCTTTGTTTTTATTCGCCAGCGGGGCAGTTTTTACAAGCACACATACGCTGTTCGGCGGCCTCTCACGCGCAAACGCCAGCCAGCAGCTGGACTTGAAACCGGGTAAAACAGCTCTGCCAGATATGACACTGGCCAGTGATGAGGGCACAATTTCCCTGTCAAAATGGGCAGACAGACCATTACTGATCAATTTCTGGGCAACCTGGTGCGCCCCATGTGTAGTGGAATTGCCGATGCTGGAAGCAGCAGCACACATTCTGGCAGAAGATAATATCACAGTGCTGCTGATCTCGATGGACAGGGGTGGCCAGCAAATCGCTGCGCCTTTTTTGCAGGAACGCGGGATTACCACACCTGTATCCTTGTATGACCCAAAGGCAGAGATGGGCAGAGCCATTGGTCTGCGCGGTCTGCCCACAACCTTGCTGGTGAAAAAAAACCGGGCCGAATATGTGATGCATACCGGCCCGGCTGAATGGAATGATAAAGCGGTTATCGAACAGCTTCGTGCCTATTTGCTAGACTAGACTGGACTAGATAGACTGGGGGCTATAGCTCTTTATCAAAAGCAGGTACCGCATCAAACAGATCCGCCACCAGCCCGTAATCGGCCACCTGGAAAATCGGGGCTTCTTCATCCTTGTTGATAGCCACGATCACCTTGCTGTCTTTCATACCGGCCAAATGCTGGATAGCCCCGGAAATGCCAACCGCCATATACAGATCAGGCGCCACTACCTTGCCGGTCTGGCCGACCTGATAATCATTGGGCACAAATCCGGCATCCACAGCAGCACGCGATGCACCAACCGCCGCACCCAGCTTGTCGGCAACGCTTTCCAGCATGGCAAAATTCGCGCCATCTTGCATACCGCGCCCGCCAGAAACCACAATGCTGGCAGAGGTTAATTCCGGCCGCTCAGAAGAGGAAAGCTCGGATTTATCATAGGCAGAAAGCCCCTGATCGCCTGTCGCGGAAACCGCTTCAACCGCGGCCGAACCGCCGCTGGCGGCCATCGCTTCAAAAGCGGTGCTGCGAACGGTAATAATTTTCAGCCCATCACTGGATTTTACTGTTGCCAGCGCATTACCGGCATAGATGGGGCGCTTGAATGTATCGCCATCTATCACCTCAATAATATCCGAGATTTGCGGCACATCACATAAAGCGGCAATTCGCGGCATCACATTTTTGCCAAAGGTCGTTGCCGGTGCCAGAATATGGCTGTAATTGCCGGCCATACCAGAGACAAGCGGTGCCAGATTTTCTGCCAGGCTATGGCCGTATTCCGGGCTATCGGCACATAAAACCTTATCTGCCCCTTCAAGGGCAGCGGCCGCCTTGGCAACATCTGCACAATTCACCCCGGCGACCAGCAAATGAATATCCCCGCCAATTTGACGCGCAGCGGCAAGGGTGTTTAATGTTGCGGCATTTACCGCCTGATTATCATGTTCAACTACAACTAGAATGCTCATCATATCACCTTTGCTTCGTTCTTTAATTTATCGACCAGCTCGGTTACCGAACCTACTTTGATGCCGGCTTTGCGTGTTTCCGGCTCTTCTACCTTTATTGTGGTCAGGCGCGGGGTTGTATCTACGCCCAGCTCTGCAGCATCCAGCTGATCAATCGGCTTTTTCTTGGCTTTCATGATATTAGGAAGCGAGGCATAGCGCGGCTCGTTCAGGCGTAAATCCACGGTGATGACGCAAGGCATATTCACGCTGATATGTTCCAGCCCGCCATCGACCTCGCGGATAATTTTTGCCGTATCGCCGGCAATTTCAATACCGGAAGCAAAGGTGCCTTGTGACCAGCCAAGAAGGGCAGACAGCATTTGCCCGGTCTGATTGCAATCCCCGTCAATGGCCTGTTTGCCACATAGCACCAGGCCAGGGGCTTCTTTATCGACAACAGCCTTTAGCAATTTGGCCACCGCCAGCGGCTCAACATCCTGTCCTGCTTCGATATGGATACCGCGATCCGCGCCCATTGCCAGCCCAGTACGGATGGTTTCCTGTGATTGTGCAGGCCCGATAGATACCAGAACAATTTCCTCTGCTCCGCCCGCTTCCTTGATCCGCAGCGCCTGTTCTACAGCAATTTCATCAAACGGGTTCATCGCCATTTTCACATTTGCCAGCTCAACGCCGCTCTGGTCGGCTTTCACCCGAACCTTGACATTATAGTCAATCACTCTTTTTACCGGAACTAAGACCTTCATTACTTTTTTCCTTCCTGATCTGTCCTTTGCTCTAACAGATGGCTGGTATGTTTTGGCATCCAGCCAGTTTTCGTAGTTCGCCCGT
>JAURQT010000103.1 GCA_030835985.1 Alphaproteobacteria bacterium | reverse complement strand
TCGTCCATGCGCACCCAGCCCAATATGGTTTCAGATGCCCTGCGCCGCAAGGCCGATAATTTTCTGGAGCTGGGGGATATTTTTGCCCAATTTGAGCGGGAATAGGCATTGTGGATAGCCCATCTTCCCAGCTAGAGTTCATCGCCCCTAAAACCTGCCGAAAATGCACGCGTCTGGCCGATTTTATCGATAGCCACCGGGCCGCCCATCCTGACTGGCATAGCGGTCCTGTCCCCTCTTTCGGGCCGATAGATGCCTCTATCCTGATTTTGGGGCTGGCGCCCGGCTTGCGCGGGGCAAATGCCACTGGCCGCCCCTTTACCGGCGATTTTGCTGGCAAAGTGCTGTATGATGCGCTGGGTAAAATAGGGCTGGCATCAGGCGATTATGCCGCCCATGCAAAAGACGGGCTTGTTCTGCACCATGTCAGGATAGCCAATGCAGTCAGATGTGTGCCGCCGCAAAACAAACCTGTGGCCGCCGAAATTTCGATGTGCCGCCCCTATTTATCGGATGAAATCGCGGCGATGACTGGTCTGAGGGCAATTTTCGTGCTGGGGCGTATCGCCCATGAAACGGTTTTGCGCCATTTCGGGTTAAAGCTGACAGATTATCCTTTTGCCCATGATCAGGCACAAGAACTGCCAAATGGATTATGGCTGATAAGCTCTTATCATTGTTCGCGCTATAATGTGCAAACCGGCCGGCTGACCACGCAAATGTTTGACAAGGTATGCCAACGTTTGAAGAGCTTTATCCAAAACAGTCCCTAGCCGCCCTTGAGCAGGCGATTTTTCTGGCGTGACCAGTCGCGATCGCGTTCTGCCTGGCGTTTATCGGCTTTTTTCTTGCCCTTGGCGATACCGATTTGAATTTTCACCATACCGCGATCATTGAAATATAAAGAAAGCGGGACAAGGGTAATCCCGTCGCGCCGGATCATGCCCAGCAATTTATTGCGCTCTTTACGGCTGACCAGCAATTCGCGCACTCTTTTAGGTTCATGGTTATCGCGGGCAGCTGGATAGACAGATATATTGGCATTAAACAATACCAGCCGGCCTCTATCCTCACCCGCATAGCTCTCGGCAATGCTTGCCCGCCCATTGCGCAGGGATTTAACCTCGCTGCCGCGCAAAATCAGCCCGGCTTCCAGCGTATCTTCTATCAGATAATCATGACGCGCCTTGCGATTTTCGGCTATGCGTCCGGTATGGATGGCCATCAGATGCCCTTATGCTTTACAGCTTTAGATTAAATCCGCTGCTTTCAATGCCGCTTTTACCGCTATTTTGGAGCTTTCGGCAATTTCAACCAGAGGCTGGCGGGTTGTTGGCCCTGCGATCCCCAATAGCGAGGCGGCATATTTAACCGGCCCCGGGCTGGCCTCGCAAAATAGCGCCGTATGCAGCGGCATCAGCTTTTGATGCAATGCCAGCGCCTTTGCCGGATCATTGCCCTTAACCCAGGCATGATGCAGCTGAGAGCATAAGCCAGGGGCAACATTGCTGACCACAGAAATACAGCCATGTCCGCCAGCTGCCAGATAAGGCAGAACCGTTGCATCTTCACCGGAAAGCTGGCAAAAATCATTGCCGATTAAATTTCTCAGCACGGTTGGACGGCCGCAATCGGCTGTCGCATCCTTCACCCCGGCGATATTGGGATGTTTGGCCAGCTCTGCCATCAGCTCATCAGAGACCTGAACAATTGACCGGCCGGGAATATCATAGATAACCAGCGGAATGGATATCGCATCTGCCACACTGGTGAAATGGGCTTTCAGGCCTGCCTGGGTCGGCTTGTTATAATAGGGCGATACCACCAGCACGGCATCTGCGCCCACCTGCTCGGCATGTTGTGCCAGCCTTACCGCCTCTGCGGTACTGTTAGAGCCTGCCCCGGCAATAATCGGCACCCGTCCATTGGTTACTTTCACGCAAATTTCCACAACCCGGTCATGTTCTTCATGGCTAAGGGTGGGCGACTCGCCTGTTGTGCCAACCGGTACCAGCCCGTGCGTGCCCTCTTCTATCTGCCAATCGACAAGCGCTTCAAATTTTGCCTCATCCAGTGCGCCATCTTCTTTAAAAGGGGTCACCAATGCCGTGTAGGAACCGGAAAAAGGCAGATCAGGATAAAGGCTGGTCATAAAAAGCTCGTCTGTTTCATAGAAAATTTCTGATTTGGGCTGACAGGCCAGCCCACTATAGTTCCCTGAAAATAGCAAATTTCCTGTGGAAAACAAGATTTGCGTTGAAGCAGACCCCATTTTGTTGTCAAAAAGGGAACAAGGCACAATACCGCATCAAATAAAAAACAGGTATCCCATGATTACAGCAGATGATATTCGCCAGGCCGAAAACCGCATTCGCGGGGAAGTTCGGATAACCCCGTTGCTAAGCTCGGACAGGCTAAACCGCCAATTACCCTTTGATCTGCATGTAAAGGCAGATTGCTTGCAGCGGACAGGATCGTTCAAATTTCGCGGGGCGTGTAATGCGGTATTTTCGCTTGCCAGCCCCGGCCAGCCTGTCATCGCTTTTTCCAGCGGCAATCATGCACAAGCCGTGGCATTGGCCGCCGCATTATCCGGGCGCAAGGCGACCATCATTATGCCAGAAGATGCCCCGCAAGCCAAAATTGATGGCACACGCAGCTATGGCGCTGAGGTGGTCTTATATAACCGCTATACCGAAAACCGCGAGGAAATAGGCGAAAAACTGGCAAAAGATAAGGGCGCAGAGCTTATCCGTCCCTATGATGATGTGCGCGTGATAGCCGGGCAAGGCACAGCCGGGCTGGAAATTGCAGAACAAGCCCGCCATGCCGGCTTTACCCCCGATAGCTTTCTTTGCTGTTGCGGCGGTGGCGGGTTG
>JAURQT010000102.1 GCA_030835985.1 Alphaproteobacteria bacterium | reverse complement strand
TGGAAACTATCCAGAATTTGAAGAAACCCATGTCAGCAAATGGATTTTCTTCTTTTTTGTTATCCAAATGATTTTCTGATTTCATCCAACACCTCAAAGCAAAATTTTTCAAAAACAAATTCTCCAGTCACCTAATTCCATCGTACTTTCAGATTTTCTTAACTGACGTTTTTTGAATTTGTTTAATACACTCCAAACATCTTTGTTTTTATATAATGTCTGAGATAGGGGTTTCGCTAACTTATTTGCATTTAAATAAGCGACGATTTCATCGTTACTGAGACCTCGAGAATGAAGGTCAAAAATCAATTTTTGACGCTCCTCAACGCTACTATCTAAACAATTAATGCTGCACCCACGAGTGGTTATAACAATTTCATTTGTAATAAAAAATTCAGGAACAGTCCCTAGTATAACTTTAAACTTATTCCACGGTCACCGATTTGGCCAGATTGCGGGGCTGGTCAACATCTGTGCCTTTTTCCACCGCGGTTTGATAGGCCAGTATTTGTGCCGGTATTGCCAGAATAAGCGGGGCAAGCAGCGGGTCGCAATCTTCTATCACCACCCTGAAACTGTCAAAATCCACCAGCTTTGCACTGCTGGCGGTGGCGATCAGGATAATGGTAGCCCCGCGCGCTTCGGCCTCTTTCAGGTTGCTGATGGTTTTGGCTGATAAATCATCACCATCCAGCAAACAGATAACCGGCAAATCTTCCTCGATAAGGGCGATGGGGCCGTGTTTCATCTCGCCAGCGGCAAAGCCTTCGGCATGGATATAGCTTAATTCCTTTAACTTTAGGGCAGCTTCCAGTGCCAGCGGATATAGCCGTCCGCGCCCCAAAAACAGACAGGAAGGCGTTTTTTTCAATGATTGGGCAATCGGGCGTATTGCCTCAAAACAATCAATGGCGGCCCCTACCGCACTGGGAACAGATAACAGTTTTTGTTGCAAGCCTGCCGCTTCATCTGCACTCAGCCTTGCCTTCGCGCGGCCAAAATCCACCGCCAGCGCAAATAGCACGGTTAATTGCGCGGTAAAGGCTTTGGTGCTGGCCACGCCTATCTCGGGCCCGGCACGGGTGGGCAGGATGATATCGGCCTCTCTGGCAATACTGCTTTCCGGCACATTGACAATCGCAATGGTTTTCAGCCCCATTTCCTTTGCATGGCGCAGGGCCATCAGCGTATCCAGGCTCTCGCCCGACTGGGAAATCGCCACCACCGCCCCGCCTGCCAGATGGGCCGGCGCACGATAGCGATATTCAGAGGCGGTTTCCACCGAAACCGGGATACCGGCCAGCCCTTCCAGCCAGTATCGACCAACCTGGCCTGCATAATGGCTGGTACCGGCTGCCAGAATAACCAGATGCCGGATATCGCCCAGATCAGCATCTGACAGGCCGGTTTTCAGCACGCCCTTCGCATCTGTCATCGCCGCTATTGTATGGGCAATGGCATCTGGCTGTTCATGGATTTCCTTTTCCATAAAATGACGATATCCGCCCTTATCTATCAGCGCAGGAGAAGCGCTGGTGCGGATAATCTCTCTGTTTGCGAGCTGGTTATCACGGTCAAAAATTTGCAGCTCATCCAGGCTAAGGGCGGCATAATCCCCGTCTTTGAGATAAATCACATTGCGGGTTAAATGTGCCATCGCCATCGCATCGGAGGCCACACATACCAGCCCATCTTCGATACCGATAGCCAGGGGCGAGGCATTGCGCGCCACAAACAGGGTATCCGGGCTATCGCGCAGCAGTACCGCCAGCGCAAATGCCCCTTTAATTCTGGCCAGCACCTGTTGCATGGCCTGTGCGCCCTTATATCCCTGCCGGACAATATCCAGGAACAGATGGGCCAGCACCTCGCTATCGGTTTGCGAGGAAAATTCATGTCCCTTTGCCAGCAATTCTGCCTTTAATTCTGCGTAATTTTCAATAATCCCATTATGGACAATCGCCACCTCATCTGCGGCCAGATGGGGATGGGCATTGGCCTCTGTCACGCCGCCATGGGTTGCCCAGCGTGTATGACCAATGCCGATATTGCCAGCTTGCGGTGTATTTTTTAAGGCTGTGTCCAGCTGTGCCAGCTTGCCAACCGCGCGGGTAAGGTGAATTTTTTTGCCTTCCAGCGTTGCAATGCCGGAGCTGTCATAGCCGCGATATTCCAGCCTTTTTAGCGCATCCAAAATGATGTCTGCTGCTGGCTGATCCCCGATATACCCTACAATGCCGCACATTTTTTAGCTGCTTTTCTGCTGATTACCTTGCTTCATTTACTGGCCAAAGCGGCCTTTAGACCAGCCCTTTTTGCCCCTTTTATCTCTATAGCCCCAAGTCTTACCCAAAGCATTCAATAAAGCCAAGATTTTATTCAGATTGCCTGGCCATTATTTTGCCCAATCCGGCAGGCATGGTAGTGCTTGCGAAACCCCTATGGACATGTCTATATAAGCATATGCAATTTTGTGTCATTATATTAGCAGCAGGGCAAGGAAAAAGGCTGAAATCCGCCATTCCCAAACCTTTGCATCTGCTTGGTGGCCGCCCTCTTCTGAGCTGGGTAACAGGGGCTGCAAAATCTGCCGGCACCCGCCAGACCCTTATCGTAACCCCCGCGGATACCGCCCTTTTTAGCGCCCATATCCCCGAAGATAGCCAGCATTTTATTCAAGACCCGCCACAAGGCACAGGACACGCGGCCGCCTGTACAATAGACGCGCTGTCCAAACTGCCAGCCGAACAGCCGGTGATTGTTTTATATGCCGATACCCCCCTTATCCAGCCAGATACCATCCGCCAGCTGGCCGACCAGCTAGGCCAAAATGACAGCGATTTATGTTGCCTTGCATTTGAGGCAGAAAATCCCGCTGGCTATGGCCGGATGGTAACAGATGGCGATAGCGTACACGCCATTATCGAAGAGCGAGACGCCAGTACAGAGGAAAAAGCTATTACGCTGGTAAATAGCGGGGTGATGGGGGCAAAGGCCGGCCTGTTATGCCAGCTGCTGCCGCGCCTTGAAAAGGCCAATGCACAAGGTGAATATTATTTAACAGATTTGGTCGCTATGGCCCATCAGGCGGGGATGCGCACAACATATCTGCCCATAGCACAAGAAGAAGTTGCCGGCATAAATGACCGGCTTCAGCTGGCCGAGATGGAAGCGGTGATACAAACGCGCCTTCGCCAAAAAGCAATGCTGGGCGGGGTAACGCTGATAGACCCTGAAACAATTTATCTGTCTTTCGATACAGAGTTTGGCCAGGATATCATTATCGAGCCGAATGTTGTTATCGGGAGGCATACTAAAATTGGCGATAATTGCCAGATCAAATCTTTTAGCCATATTGAAGGGGCGGTGATA
>JAURQT010000010.1 GCA_030835985.1 Alphaproteobacteria bacterium | reverse complement strand
GATTGGGACGTGCATCACGGCAATGGCACAGAACATATTTTTTATGATGATCCGAATGTCCTGACCATTTCCATCCATCAGGCGCGCAACTATCCCGTGGATAGCGGCGATGCGGGCGATACAGGCGGCCAGAACGCCCCTTTATCGAATATGAATATCCCATTGATGCCAGGCGGCGGAAGCATCGCCTATCAACAGGCTTTTGAGCGGCTGGTGCTGCCTAAACTGCTCGCCTTTAATCCGGATATCGTGGTGGTTGCGTGCGGCTTTGATGCCTCGGGGGTTGACCCGCTCTCGCGGATGCTTTTGGGGGCAGCTGATTTTGCCCTGCTGACAAAGATGCTGATGGAATTTACCGGTGGCAAGCTGGTGATGGCCCATGAAGGGGGCTATTCTGAAACCCATGTCCCTTTTTGCGGCCATGCGGTGTTGCAAACCATGAGCGGGGCGGCCATCACCGCCGAAGACCCGCTTGGTGCGCGCATTACTGGCCAGCAACCAGACCCGCGCTTTAACCAGCTACAGGACGAGATATTAAAAGAGATTGCCGAGTTGCATCACCTGTCCTGAACAGCATGGCCGCCTAGTCGCGCGACAGGCGGTATAGCCCGCCAGCTACCTCGTCACTTAACAGCAAAATCGCGCCATCTTCTGCGACCATAACATCGCGTATGCGGCCAATTTTCTGTTTTAGTATCACCTGTTCTGTGGCGGGCATCTCGCCCTTCAGGCGCAGATGATACAGGCTGCGGAATTTAAGAGAGCCGACCAGAAGCCCGCCTTTCAGCTCGGGAAACATATCCTTGTCATAAAAGGCCATGCCGGACGGAGCGATAGAGGGTATCCACACCCAGACAGGGTCGGCAAACCCTTTTGCCCTGGTTAGCCCCTGCCCCACTTTACCGCCATAATATTCGCGCCCATGGCTAACAATCGGCCAGCCATAATTTGCCCCGGCTTGCAAAATATTAATCTCATCCCCGCCTTTGGGGCCATGCTCATGCAGCCATATCGCACCCGTGCGCGGATGACGTGCCATGCCTTGCGGGTTACGATGGCCTTTGGTAGTAACCCCTTTTGGCCAGTTATCACCGCTGGCAGGGGCAAGGCTTCCATCTTTGCCCAAGCGAATAACCGCCCCTGAATAAAGGGCGTTATCCTGGGCCGTTTCCCGCTCACCGCGATCGCCAAGGCTAAGATAGATAAAATCATCTGCCAGCACTATCCGGCAGCCAAAATGATGGCCGGAAGTGGACAGAAAATTAGAGGTAAAAAGCACCTTACCGCCCTGCAAGGCATTTCCGGTCAGCACTGCCTGATAGAGGGCGGTAGCCGCTTTACCACCAGGCATCGGGCGGCTATAGCACAGATAGACAGTGCTATCTTCTATCGCAACATCCAGCAATCCCCCCTGCCTTTTGGCAAAGACCGCCGGGACATTGGCAATCGGCTGATGCCGGCCAGTACCGATATCCACTTTAAACAGGTCGCCGGAACGTGCGGTAACCAGATACTGCGTGCCGTTAATCGGGCTGATACCCCAAGGGTGGGCAATGGGCGGGCCGATACGCTCAATTTTAACTTCAATATTTGAATATACTGCATTGTTAAAAAACAGAAAAAATAAAATGAACATAATGTTTTTTATAGCTTTTCTCATCGCTCTTACCTGCTCCAACAGCATAAATTATCTCTACCCTAACATAGATTAATTTCTGACAAAGAAAGCATTGAGGGCTAATCTATCGCCTGTCACAATAACGCATCTGAGGGAGGATTTATGACCAGCATTATTTTATTGAAATTTTTGCATTATCTGGGGCTGTTTCTTGCCGGGGGGTTAGGTGTTGCGGGCGCTATCCTTGCCAAAAACCATCAAAAGGCAGGCATCAAACCTGCCGCACCGGTTCAGGCCAGCATCAATATGCTGGCATGGATAGGGCTGGCAGCCATCATCCTGTTATGGGGGACAGGCATCGCCCTCACCTATCTGGTTTATGCCAGCTTTGATTTAGGCTGGGCATTTCATCTGAAATTACTGGGGGCAAGCCTTTTGCTGCTTGTCCTTGCTGGCTTAAACATCCATTTAAGCCGCTCGGCAAAAGCCGGCACACCGCCCAATCCGGCCTTTATGAAAGCTGTGCCGATAATATCCAGGGGTGCATTGGTGCTGGTATTGATAGGGGTGGCTATCCTGACAAGCAGCTAGATTTGCTGCCTGCCCTGCAAAACCTGTAGCGGTTTTCACAGACGTCAAACAGGTGATGCAAAAAATGCATCGCCGCAGAAAAATCATAGCACTATTTTAATACAGAGCGCTTTATTAGGGTAGGAGTGTGGGGAATGGATGGCTCCCGGGAGTTACCCCTGACCCCACACCAAAAGAACAAACCCCAAAATGTTCCTTTCATCAAAAAAAGGCCGCCGCATCATTTCTCCCCCGTTTGGATGTGGCGGTCTTTTCTTATTGATTTTGCCACCTGCCAAACAATCAAAAAAATAATAGAAGACTTGGAAAAAATTCATCCCTCTGCGATATTTCAGGAACTGATAAGTTTAAAAAATTAGAGTTGAGCTGATGAAATATCTTATTGCCGTCCTTATTATCTTCCTGGTTCCAGCTTCTGCCAGTGCCGAATTCAAGCTATATGCCGAAAATGAGATGAATTATTCAGAATTTGGTGTAAGCATTGATGATCAAAAAGATAGCGCCACCCTTATTGCCATGCAAGGTGGCCCATCACTGGAAGCGGCTTTTTGCGCCGCATTTTTGGCAATATCAGAATTTATCAGCACGTCCATTTCCAATAACAGCCGCGAAACCAACACTAAAATAGCCGGCTTTGAGGTTAATGCAGAATATGCGATAGAAGAAAATGGTCAAAAAACCAACATGACCGAAATTGTGCAAATATCAGACGGGAATCTCTATCTTACCTGCTACTCGCAAATGTCTGAAAATGGCCAAAGTGAGATCGTTGAAGAATACAGCGTTATTCAAAATATTACCGCTGATAACGGAGAATTAAACCTGCTTGAGCGGCGCGAGGACAATCATTGCCGCTATGCCCCTTTGGAACATGGCTATGCCCCGGAAAGCG
>JAURQT010000101.1 GCA_030835985.1 Alphaproteobacteria bacterium | reverse complement strand
TTTTGGCTTATCCAAAAGAGGTGTCAAAATCCTGTGCATTATAGTAACCGCTAATAAAAAAATGTCAAAAAAATGAACAACCAAATAGGCAAAAAATTAACTCATATAAATCATACACTTAAAAGGTAAAAGCAGGGATAATTTTCAATTGGCAAGCTTTTTGCCTTTCTCTGAGCATCAATCTTTTTGGGAGTGGTGACGTGACGAAAATTATAATCGAGAAATCCGGCCTTGCGGAGGCCGACCAGCTGGCAGCCTATCTGGAAAAGCGGTTGGCAGAAATTATCTGGCATGACGAGCTGGCAACAGAGTCTGGCGAGAACAAGTTTGTACAGCAATCCTTGGTCTTTGTCTGTTCGCGCCATTTTGCCGATGAACATGGCGGTGTCAGCGGCGTTATTGAAATCGCACGTTCCATAAAAACAAGCCGGGTGCTGATTATTGGCCAAGACAGGGAAGCCGGCTTTAGCGTCACCTCGGAAATGAAGGGCAACCTTATCCATTTGAACATGGCTGCGGGCGATACAGACACAACCAAACTGGTGCCGGATTGCGTCAATAATTATTCCTTGCAGATGGCGGCCAGCCTGTTGCTGGATGATGACCATGTTGCCGTTTCCGATGCCAGAAGCCTGGAGCTGATGGCCCTTGCCAGACGAGTTAGCAAAACAGATGTCACCGTCTTTATCAATGGCCCGACCGGTACAGGTAAAGAAGTGCTGGCGAAATTTATTCATCATCAATCCGGGCGTGCCCAGGCGCCTTTTGTGGCAGTAAATTGTGCCGCCATCCCTGAAAATATGCTGGAAGCTATCCTTTTTGGTCACGAAAAAGGGGCATTTACCGGCGCATCTACGGCCAATAAGGGGATTTTCCGGGCGGCCGATGGCGGGACGTTGTTGCTGGATGAAATTTCTGAAATGCCGCTTGGCTTGCAGGCAAAATTACTGCGTGCCTTGCAAGAGCGTAAAGTCACCCCATTGGGCAGCCAGCGCGAGATTGATGTGGATGTGCGCGTGGTCGCGACTACCAACCGCAATATGCTGGGCGAGGTTAAAGAAGGCCGTTTCCGCGAAGATTTGTTCTACCGGCTGAATGTCTTCCCTCTGGTTAGCCGGCATTTACATGAACGCATTGATGATATTGTGGCGATCAGCACTATTTTGCTAAAGCGCCACGCTGCCAGTCTGGATGCTATTCCGGCTTTGGCAGATGATGCGATAGAGCTGCTATTGAATTATGGCTGGCCGGGCAATGTGCGCGAGCTGGAAAATGTTCTGCAACGCGCGCTGGTTCTGTGTTCGGACACCAGGATCACCGCTGGCGATATCATGGTCGATGGCATGGTCAACGAGCAATTAACCAGCAGCAGAATGATGCAGGCAGATAGCCAGCAATTCTTATCGGCCTGATAGGCTGCAGCCTGAAATCCCTGTCTTTAAGAGAAAACAGATGATCGATAAAACCTCCATGATAAACACCAATATCAGCGCCCTGGCCAGACAGGCAGCCGATACTCATACAGCCGGGCTGGCAAACCCGACCGGGGCAACCGCCCTTCGTCAGCGTCTTTTGGAGCGTGCAGATACCAGCCTCTATCCGGCTGGCCAGCAAGCTCAGTTTCCGGAACGGATGACAGATGCCTTGCGGTCTGTTGCCGAAGCGCAGAACGAGTCTGCCCGCATCACCCGGGATTTCGAATTGGGAAGGGAAACAGATTTGGCCAAAGTCATGGTCACTCAGCAGGTTTCCTCTCTCGGGTTTCAGATGACCCTGAATGTCCGAAACAAAGTATTGAGTGCCTATAAAGATATTATGAATATGCCGGTCTAGTAAAAAGACCCCTTGGTTAAACAGCGTCATTGAGCGGAGACAAAAATGGCCGAACTTGCGGTAAATAATGCACAAGGAACAACAGGCAGAGGTCTGATGCCAGAAGCAGGATCACTGCTGGCGCAGACAAAAGAGCTGTGGAATTCACCTGCCTTTCGTCGGTCTTTGCCAACCATTGTTGCGGTTGTGGTCACGCTTATGGGGCTGTTGGCGTATTTTGTTATGCAGCAGCCATCGCGTACAACCCTCTATGCCTCGCTTCCAGAGGCAGAAAAATCACGGGTGCTGGAAGCCTTGCAAAATGCCGGGGTAGATGTGGCACTTGACCCGACAACCGGCGATGTGATGGTACCTTCTAGCGATTATCATTCCTCGCGCATGACCCTTGCCGCTCAGGGGTTGCCGACTGTCGTGCCAACAGGATATGAAAATCTGGATGCTATCCAGATGGGCAGCAGCCGCTCGGTCGAAGCGATGCGCCTGAAACAAACCCAGGAGCTGGAACTGGCCAGATCGATAGCTGAAATTGACCATGTGTTATCTGCGCGGGTGCATCTGGCTATTCCGGAAAAAGAAGTGTTTATTCGCCAGGAAGCCCAGCCTACCGCATCTGTCTTTGTGCAATTGGCACAAGGGCGGATTCTGGGGCGCACGCAAGTCGAGGCGATTATTCATCTGGTCTCTTCTTCTGTGCCAAAACTGGCAAAAGAGGATGTATCGGTCATTGACCATAATGGGGCGCTGCTTTCCAATGCCTCCAGCTCTCTCAATGGTATGGTCAATGATGCCGAGCTGGAACATCGGGTGCGGATGGAAGATTTATATCGCAGCCGTATTATCTCGCTTCTGACGCCTATTGTCGGGCCAGGTAATGTCAGCGCACAGGTTAATCTGGATATTGATTTTACCCGCAGTGAAGTGACCGAGGAAATTGTTGACCCGGAAGGCAATGCGCTGCGAAGCGAGCAGAACACCAAAGATTTAACCCGTGAAACCCCTGCCAAGGGGATACCAGGTGCCGTGGCCAACACACCGCCGCAAACCCCGGATATTGGTACAACCAGCCTGCAAAATGAGGCGCTGGATAATATTCGCTCAAGCTCTTCGAGCGAGGTAAAGAATTACGAGGTCAGCCGCACCGTTTCCAATACAATGAAACCCTCCCACCGTATTCAAAAGATCAATGCGGCCGTGCTGGTACGGGAAATGACCGTTACAGACCCGGAAACAGGGGCAGAAACAAATGTGCCAATGTCGGATGAGATGAAAGCCAAGCTGGAAAGCCTGGTTACCGATGCTATCGGTATTGATATTAATCGCGGTGACAGCCTGACCGTTTCCAGCTCTGCTTTCATGAATGTTCTGGAAGGGGTACAAGCGCCCTGGTATGAGGAAACATGGTTCCGCTCGTCCATTAATCAATTTGCAATTGTCCTGATATTGGCGATTGTCATTCTGGGCATTATTCGCCCGTTATTGAACCGTATCCTGGTACCGGCTTCTGTCAGCTCAACCCTGATGAGTACAGGCGATGAGGAAGTTGATCTGGATCAGATCGAAATTGGCGAAGGTGAAAGCCTGGATGATATCAAGGCAAAGCTGAAGCCAAAGAAACAGGCTATCTCTGCTGAAATGCTGGATACCGCAAATACCTATGATGACAAGGTCGCCGTTATCCGGATGATCGTGGCAGATGAAGCTGGCCGTGTCTCTAACGTCTTTAAAGCGATGATGCACAGTGACATTGAAAACCGCAGCTAGAAACAGGACTTAACTTTAGCGCGCAACAGGATTAGATTTGAAGGAGAAGGAACATGGCAGCGGTTGCAGAAATCATGGATGATGATAATAGAAGCACCTTTGAGATGCTTTCAGGTACCCAGAAATCCGCTATTTTGATGATGTTGCTGGGCGAGGATGAAGCCTCTGAAATTATCCGTAACCTGTCGCCAAAAGAGGTACAGCATCTGGGCACGGCCATGTATTCTGTGCAAGGGCTGGATCAGGAAACGGTCAATGCGGTGCTAGATGAATTTCTGGCGATTATCAAAGCCCAAACCAGCCTTGGCATGGGGGCTGGCAATTATATCCGCAATGTGATGAACAAAGCGCTGGGCGAGGATAAGGCACAATCTGTACTCAGCCGCATCTCGCCTTCGCAATCCTCGCGCCCCATCGATATTCTGGACTGGATGGATGCCCGTTCTATTGCCGAGCTTATCATTGACGAGCATCCGCAGATTATCGCGCTGATTATCTCTTATCTCGATTATGGTCTGGGCGCAGACGTGCTGGGCTTGTTGCCTACCAATCTGCAACCGGAAATTATCCGCCGTATCGCAACCTTGCAAACCGTCGGGCCGGATGCGCTGGCAGAGTTGGAAAAGGTGATGCAGTCCAAATTCAAGGCCAATACCTCGCTGCGTGCGGCAAAAGTAGGCGGTGTAGAGGCCGCTGCCCGTATCATGAACTTTACAAAGCAGGCGATGGAAACGCGGATTATGAAAGATATCGCCCGCGAGAACAAGGATTTGATGCAGTCTATTCAGGAAAATATGTTTGTCTTTGACAATCTTATTCTTTCCGATGACAGGTCGCTTCAGACATTGCTTCGTGCGACAGATACAGAATTGCTTGTGCTGGCGCTCAAAGGCGCAGACGAGCCGCTTCGCGAAAAGCTGTTTGGCTGTATGTCCAAGCGGGCAGCGGCAAATATTGTGGATGAAATGGAAGCGCTTGGCCCTGTCCGGCTTACCGAGGTTCAGGCTGCACAAAAAGAAATTATCAATGTCGCGCGCAAGATGTCAGATGAAGGCACAATTGTTCTGGCCGGCCGTGGCGGGGACGACTTTGTCTAGAACAGGCCTTCTGGCATAACTCAAACAAGGCAGATGGAAAACTCCAATGGCTCAGGTGGCAGAAACCTATCTTTCTGAAGAACAGCAGGTAGTTGGCGAAAGCAGGCTGGCAGATGCTGAAATTGCACGGCTGTTAAAAACAGTTCAGGCCGCGCAATTCATAAAGTCGGAAACCATGCCGTCCGAGCCAGATAGCACTTTTAAACCGCGCTCTCTGGTCGAAATCGCCTTTGAAGCGGAAAAGAAAAGACAAGAAGAAGCTGCCCGTGCCCAGGCGGTAGAAAAAGCTGCCCGGCAAGCCGCACAAGAAGTGATGCAACAGACTATGGGGCAAGATGGCACACCCTCTCAGGCAGAAGAAATATCTGCCCAGACAGAGGCAGAGGCGCTATCAGATCCGATGATGGGGATGGCTGATCAGCAGGGCGGCCAATATGAAGCCGGGCATGAGACAGGAGAGCAGGCCGGACATGAGGCCGGACATGAGGCAGGGCAGGAAGCTGGCGAGCAAGCCCGCTTGCAACGCGAGGCAGAAGATGCCCAATTGCGCGCAGCAGCAGAAGAAGAGGGCTATAAAAAAGGATTTGAATCCGGGCTGGAAGCCGCGCGTTCAGCCGAGCCAACCGAAGAAGAAAAGGCAATAGCCGCCGCAAGAGAAGCAGAACGCACAGAGATAATTTCCCGTCTGGAAGCGGTGATCGCTGCGGCTGCCAGCTCAGAAGCGGTGGATGTTTCTGCCCTTGCCCCGGCGATTGAACAGGCCGTATTGCGCCTTGCTTCTGAACGGGCAGGTCTTGCAATACAGGAGAATCCGCAAGGACTTGTTCAGCGAATTGAACAGCTGATTGAAAAGGTAAAATCATCTGCCAGTGCCATCTGTGTAACCCTGAACCCAGAAGATCTGAAAGCGGTTGAAGCCTGGAGGTCAGCACAAAATGCCTATCCAAATTGGCTGTGGCGGGCAGATGCCCAGCTTGTATCAGGCGATATAAGGCTGAAACTGGACGGGATTAGCGTGAGCGATTTATCCGGGCTGGAAGCAGAGGCCAAAACACAAATAAAGATAGAAGAACCAGCCGAGCGCGCATTAGAAGAAAACCCTTTAGAAGAAGCTCTGCTGACAGAAGCTCTACCATCAGAAACTCTGCCAACAGAAACAGAAACAGTTCAGACGGATACAGGCCAGAGTGAAATAGGCCAGAGTGAAGCAGGCCAGAGTGAAACAGGCCAGAGTGAAACAGAAACAGCAGAAAACACTATTGCCGAAGATATGGCCATAGAGGAAACAGCGCCTGCATCACAAGAAGAAGAGCCAAACCCATGAGCGCGCTTACCGACAGATTAACAGGCGTTATCGCTAATACCGGCATATCTGCGCCTGTCTATTCGGGACGGGTACATCGCTTTGACGGGCATATGATCGAATGTGACGGCTTTCCGGCCACCATCGGCACGCTGTGTTCGGTGGCCACACAGGAAGGCGGGACAATTATTGCCGAGATTATCGGCTTTCAGAATAATAATAATCTGTTATGCGTGCATGAAACCGGTGCACGTATCAGCGTTGGCGCAGAAGTGCGTGTCAAGGATGATGGCTATATGATGGCGGTAGGGGACGGGGTGTTGGGCCGCGTCTTTGATAGTCTGGGCAATTGCCTGGATGGCAGCGCCCCGCCTGAATTGCATGAAAGCTGGCCTCTGGAAGGGGTAAAGCTGAACCCGCTAATGCGCAAACCGGTAGAT
>JAURQT010000100.1 GCA_030835985.1 Alphaproteobacteria bacterium | reverse complement strand
TAGAAATCACATCTGCTTCCGGGACATTTAATTCTTCGGCAATATCGCTTACCTCCTGGGGATGCAAATCGCCTCTGTCAATCGCGCCAATGCGGCCTTTGATCCGGCGCAGATTGAAAAACAGCTTTTTTTGCGAGGCGGTCGTGCCAATTTTCACCAGCGACCAGCTGCGCAACACATATTCCTGAATAGAGGCCTTTATCCACCACATCGCATAGGTGGCCAGACGAAAACCGCGTTCCGGGTCAAATTTTTTCACTGCATGCATCATGCCCAGATTGCCCTCGGAAATCAGATCCGCAACCGGCAGGCCATAGCCGCGATACCCCATCGCAATCTTGGCCACCAGGCGCAAATGGCTGGTCACCAGCTTGTGTGCGGCCTCTACATCGCCGCGTTCATTAAAGGCACGGGCCAGCATATATTCCTCATCAGCTTCCAGCATCGGAAATTGGCGGATCTGCTCCATATAGCGGGACAGGCTGCTATCCGGGGTCAGGGCTGGAATAACGGCATTTTTAGTCATTTTGGCACATCGCTCCTGTCAACAACTTTTACCTGGTGTCTATATGGTAAGTCTGACGTTATTTGTAAAGAGTGGCGTTATTGTGGCAAGCCGCGCTCGGTTATCGCGGTATCTATAAGCGCTATCAGCCCGGTCATATCGGCCGGGATATCCGCGCTGAAATCCATTTCTGCCCCGCTGACAGGGTGGGCAAAGCTGAGGGTTTTGGCGTGTAATGCCTGGCGCGGGAAAGCCCGCAGCCGGGCAAGGGCGGTGCGTGAGCGGTTATCGGGCATCTGGCCAGCCCGTTTTGGCCGTCCATAAAGCGGATCGCCCATCACCCCATGCCCCAGATGCGCCATATGAACGCGGATTTGATGGGTGCGCCCTGTCTCTAGCCGGCATTCCAGCAAACAGCCAAAAGGCGGCAGATCGCGCAAGGTTTTATAATGGGTGATGGCATGGCGGCCACGTTCCATCACGGCTTGGCGTTTACGGTCGCTGCGATGGCGGCCAAGCGGGGCATCTATGGTGCCATGGCGTGCGCCCGGCATCCCCCAGACCAGCGCATGATAGCGCCTGTCCAGATCATGTGCCGCAAACATCGCGCTCAGGCGGCTATGGGCAATATCGGTCTTGGCCGCGACCATCACCCCGGATGTATCCTTGTCCAGGCGATGAACAATGCCCGGCCGCGCAACCCCGCCTATGCCGGTCAGGCTGTCGCCGCAATGGGCCAGCAGGGCATTGACCAGCGTGCCCGATAATGCCCCCGGGGCAGGATGTACCACCATACCGGCCGGCTTGTTGATGACGATTATCGCCGCATCTTCATACAGGATATCAAGGGCGATATCCTCTGCCTCTGGCAGGGCAGCGGCCGCCTCTGGCAGGATAAGTTGATAAACCGCACTGCCCCGAACCATTGAAGAGGGGTCTGTTTCCGGCTGTCCATCACAGGAAAGCTGGCCATCCAGAATAAGATTTTTGATACGCGAGCGCGATAGAGCCTCTATGCCGCTATGTTCGGCCAACCACCTGTCCAGGCGTTGACGCGGTGTCTCATCATCTGTTTTCAATGTCAGGGTTTCAGCCATTTTTCCTGTATATTAATCTGGTGGCTGGTCATCAGGGGGTGCCAGCTTATTTACAATAAAGATCCCGCCGCTATTGTCTCATGGAATGGGTCGGGGTGTAAATCAGCATTTGTGAACCAGGCGGGCAATGTGATAAGCAAGGGGGCAATTTTATCTGCGGCCGGATTTTTTTGACCGGTGCGCGAAAAGGCCCAAAATAGCTAACAGCTAACAGCTAACAGATAAGAGGCGATGAAAAAGATGGCCAACACCCCTTCTGAAATGCCGCAAACCCCGCTTTTTTCCGAACGGACATTACGCTTGTTAAAACTCTCTATTGTGGTGATGACGTTGCTAATAGTTGCCGGTCTGATAGCCCTTGTTATCGGCATGAAACAACAGGCAGACAAGCTGTTTGATAAACAGGAAAGACAGATACAAACCTATCGCTATTCCTTTAGCGAGGGGAGCGAATATCGTGCCATGCATATTGGCGAGGAGGGCGCGATTTGGGTCGAGGGCCGCCGCAGCGATGGCCGGATAGAGGCAATCGAGCTGAAAAAAGATGGCACGCCCGCACGCCATATTATTCTAGAACAGGGCGATAAATTGCCTGAATAGGCTGGCAAGCTCTGTTTCCATTGGCATATCGCCGGGCGTATTCAGCGGATAATCTGCCAGCGTTGGCAAAACATAATAGCGGATTAAAAAGAATAAAAAAGCCAGATACAGATCATGGGCCCGGATATTTAGCCAGCCCGGGATAATCAGCCCTGTGGCGCGTAAAATACGGCCCGCGCCAGCGATAATTTGCCGCAACATCGGCACAGCGCTTTGTTCCTGGATAAATATTAATATCGCAAAACGTGCCAGCATCAGCCACATCAGCACGCCAAACAGGCTGTCGAGCAGGATTTTCCATAAGGGCAGGGGAAAAAAGCTGGAAAAGGAAAACAGGGACATAAATAAGGGCGATTTCTGATTTGATTGAAAGCTGTGCGGGCGGCTGGAAAAAACTTCTATACAAACACCCATAGCAAATTATTGCACATTGCGCTATGAAAGGAACATCATTTTCACGCCGTATTATCGGCCAGATTTCGCTAGAGGGATGTCAGAATTATGGCAAGCACACAATATGTTTATACCATGCACAAGCTGGGCAAGGCATGGCCAGGGGGCAAGGAAGTTTTAAAGGATATCAGCCTGTCTTTTCTGCCCGGGGCAAAAATTGGTGTCCTGGGTCTTAATGGGGCAGGTAAATCCACATTGCTGAAAATAATGGCCGGGATTGAAACCGATTTTTCCGGCGAGGCATGGCCAGCAGATGGCATAAAAATTGGCTATCTGGCACAAGAGCCCGAGCTTGACCCCTCACTGGATGTGGCGGGTAATGTTCTGGCCGGGATGGGCAAGGCAAAAGAGCTGGTAGATCGCTTTAACGAGGTAAGCGCGCGTTTTGCCGAAGAGCTGACAGATGATGAAATGAATGATCTGATAGCAGAGCAGGCAGAATTACAGGAACAGATAGACGCTATAGATGGCTGGGATCTGGAACGTAAAGCCGAGATTGCGATGGATGCCTTGCGCGTACCGGATGGCCGTGCAGATGTCAGTGTTCTGTCTGGCGGTGAGCGGCGGCGGGTCGCGTTATGTAAATTGCTGCTCAGTGCGCCGGATATGTTATTGCTGGACGAGCCGACCAACCATCTGGATGCTGAATCAGTGGCATGGCTGCAACGTTTTTTACATGATTTTCCCGGCACGGTGGTAACCATTACTCACGACCGCTATTTTCTGGATGAGGTAGCTGGCTGGATTTTGGAGTTGGATCGCGGGGCAGGTATTCCTTATCAGGGCAATTATTCGGGCTGGCTGGAGCAAAAGCAAAAACGGCTGGAACAGGAAGGCAGGGCAGAAGATAGCCGGGTGAAATCCCTGTCGCGCGAACTGGAATGGGTGCGCTCTGCCCCAAAGGCCAGACAGTCCAAATCCAAGGCACGTTTGAGCGCTTATGAAAAATTGCTGGAGCAGGATAAAGAAGCCCGCAATGAAACCACCAAAATTTCCATTCCGGCTGGCCCGCGCCTGGGCGATATCGTGATAGAGGCAGATAAGCTGGAAAAGGGCTTTGGCGATAAATTGCTTATCGAGGATTTAAGTTTCCGGCTGCCCCCTGGCGGTATTGTCGGGGTTATCGGGCCGAACGGGGCAGGTAAATCCACCCTGTTTAAAATGCTGACCAGCCAGGAAGCCCCGGATAATGGTGCGATGCGGCTGGGTGATACGGTACAGCTGGGCTATGTTGATCAGTCCCGCGATACGCTGGCGGATGGCAAAACAGTTTGGGAAGAAATTTCCGATGGGCTGGATGAATTGCAATTGGGCAATCGCACAATGCCGTCACGTGCCTATGTCAGCCTGTTTAACTTCAAGGGCAGCGATCAGCAAAAACGGGTTGGCCAGCTTTCCGGCGGCGAGCGTAACCGGGTACATTTGGCCAAGATGCTGAAAAGCGGGGCGAATGTGCTATTGCTGGATGAGCCGACCAATGATCTGGATGTGGATACGCTGCGGGCATTGGAAGAAGCCTTGCTGGAATTTGCCGGGTGCGCGGTGGTCATCAGCCACGATCGCTGGTTTCTGGACAGGATAGCCACGCATATTCTGGCCTTTGAAGGCAACAGCCATGTGGAATGGTTTGAGGGCAATTATCAGGCCTATGAAGAAGATAAAAAACGGCGACTGGGTGCAGAGGCCAGCCAGCCAACCCGTATCCGCTATAAGCCGATCTCACGCTAGAAAAAAACACCGCCTCTTTTTCCGGCAGAAGAGGCGGTAAATAAACCTATTGGCTGGCCGATGCTTTCACCGCCTCAAAGCGGCTGCGCATAGCCTCAATCAGCGCATCAAAATCACCGCCATTACGTTTGATAAGGGCGGTATTTTCATCCTGCTGGGTTTTCAGCATGGAAATATTTTCTATTTCCAGATCGATGATTTGTATGGGCGCATTTTTTATCGCAGACAGCCGCCAGATTACTACTGTATCGGGAAATTCACCTGAATTATCCATAGCGATGCCGGTCACCAGAATAAGTTTATCGCCTCTGGCTTCTACCTTTGTTGGCGTAAAGCTGAAATTCAGAATTTGTTGAAAGCGTGTACTGGCTTCTGTTAAAAGGACGCCGCGGAATACCGCGCTATATGCCTCGCGCTGTTCTTTTGAGGCGGCGCGCCAGTAAGGCCCGGCAGAAAAACGGGTAATACCCTCAACGTCAAAATAGCTATCCATCAGGCCGGAAAGCGCTTTTTTGCGTGCCTCTTCGCTGATGCTATCGCCCTGTGCCTCAATCCTTTCCAGCTCGGCGATTAATTTGCCGACCAGGTTTTCTGCATCGCTCAACCGGTCAGCAAAGGCAGGGTGTCCCAGCCCTCCGGCAATGAGAAGACAGGCGGTGAGGAACATAACAAGGCGCTGTTTTATCCTAAATCCTGATGTGCCAATCATTTCAGCCTCATTTATTCAAAAAAGCTCTCAAATCCGTCATCTGCCTCGCTGGCGGGCAGATTATCACGTAACAACCCGTCGCGCTGTTGGTAGAAGGCAGATTGCGCCCGCGAATAAGGGTCAAGGCTATTATATTTAACATCATTGATGGCGTCAAAATATGTTGCACGAAGCGAGGTTACCGAAATCGGAATAGAGGCGTTGCGTGCAGAGGCAGGCAAGCCAGCCGCTAATTGCCCATAGGGGTTGGTCACAAAATCAACGCCCCAGCCAACCAGAGACCGGCCTGTATGGCTGCCCAGCAAAGGGGCTACAACATAAGGCCCCTCGGATATGCCGGCACTGGCTAATGTCTGGCCAAAATCTTCAAATTCGGGTTTTCCCTCGCCTTCCATTAAATCTGCCAGCCCGAATGTCAGGCCATTAATGGCAAAATTCAGCGTCGCGATGACGGCATTTTCCAGCTTGCCCTGAAGCGCTGAATTGAAAGCAGTTTTTGGCAGGCTTGCCCATTCCACATGGTTGCGAAGGGCGGTTTGCACACCCGGCGGGGTTTGGCGCAAGGCTCTGGCAGCAGGCTCCAGCGCGTAATCATCGACCTTTAGATTAAAGGCAAATATCGCCCGGTTAGCATCTTCAAACGGGTCATCCCGGGCGCTTTTTCCTGCACTATCCGGCATCGCGCTGCACCCTGTCAGGAACAGGGCGAGCAGGCTTGCTATCGCGATTTTTAATGCGTGAGGTTGATATACCATTTCCTGCCTCAATCTGTGGCATTATGCCGAAATTTCGCCACAAGATAAACCTGCCAGACAGCAGATGCAAGTTTAACTGTTACCCACAATCCGCAAGCGATAGTCGTACCGCTTCAGATAGTATCTGATAAGGGCATTACAAGCTGTTCTGTTTCTTTGATTTTAGATATTTTTAAGGGTAAAATAAGGCAGGTGCCCAAAATAATTTTTTATCCTTTTTTTATAATTTTTAACATTTATTATCCTTTTTTGTAATATTTTCTGGCATCTCTGTTTATTTCAGATGGTTTCATGATAAAAAGAACCTCCCCCGAAAGGGGTTAAAAGCAGATGGTTTTGTCCCATATCGAAAATAGATTGTTTTTTAATACCTGATGAGGCGGTTTTTTGTCCTATCCAGCAGATCCCAACCAGACACCGCCCGCCGCCCATGCCCCGCAAGGCCCATGGCTGCAAGGATTAAATGCGCCCCAGCGTGAGGCTGTTACTTCTCTGGACGGGCCATTGCTGGTGCTATCCGGGGCGGGAACAGGCAAAACCCGTGTTCTAACCGCCCGGCTGGCACAATTGGTAGCGACCCGTAAAGCCGCCCCCTGGAATATTCTGGCGGTGACCTTTACCAATAAAGCAGCGCGCGAGATGAAAGCGCGTATCCTGCAGCTGGTAGGCCCAATGGCCGAACAGGTGATGCTGGGCACTTTTCATTCAATTGCCGCGCGGATGCTGCGCCGCCATGCAGAGCTGGTCGGGCTGAAATCCGATTTCACTATTCTGGATAGTGATGACCAGTTGAGATTATTAAAACAATTACTGGATGCCGAGCAGATAGACCCGAAACGCTGGCCAGCGCGGATGCTGGCAGGCATTATTGGCGGGTTTAAAGATAGAGGCCTGGTACCGGCAAAAGTAACGCCGGCTGAGGCAAGTGATTTTGCCAATGGCCGTGCGGCAGAACTTTATGGCCTGTATCAGGCACGCTTAAAAACCCTGAATGCAGTGGATTTTGGCGATTTGCTTTTGCATATGCTGACCATTTTTCGTGAACATGATGATATTTTACGCGATTACCGATCGCGCCTGACTTATATTATGGTCGATGAATATCAGGATACCAATGTCGCGCAATATCTATGGTTGCGGCTATTGGCGGACGGGCATCAAAATTTATGCTGTGTGGGCGATGATGATCAGTCTATCTATGGCTGGCGTGGCGCAGAAGTTGGCAATATCCTGCGTTTTGAAAGCGACTATCCGGGCGCAAAAACAGTGCGGCTGGAAGAAAATTATCGCTCAACCGGGCATATATTATCTGCCGCTTCTGCGGTGATTTCCCATAATGAGCAACGTTTGGGCAAGACGCTTTATACATCAGACGCGCAAGGCGAGCTTTTGCGGGTGTCGGGCTATTGGGACGGCCAGGAAGAGGCACGCACCCTGTCCTCGACTATTGAAGGGCTGATGAGAGACGGGGCAGATTTAAACCAGATAGCGGTATTGGTACGGGCAGGGTTCCAGACCAGAGAGATAGAAGAACGCTTTCTGGCTATTGGCCTGCCCTATAAGGTGGTCGGGACACGCTTTTATGAACGCGCCGAAATTCGCGATGCCATGGCCTATCTGAGGCTGATTAACCAGCCGGCAGATGATCTGGCGTTTGAGCGCATTATCAACACGCCCAAACGCGGGCTGGGTACGGCCAGCCTGCAACAAATTTACCATCTGGCCCGTAGCACGCAAACCCCGCTTCTTGCCGCGGCAGGCGCCCTTGCAGATAGTGATGAGCTGCGTGCGCAAGCCCGGCGCGCTCTGGCTGATTTTTGCCAGCAAATCGCTGGCTGGTATCAGCAAAAAGATACGCTTCCGCCGTCTGAATTTGCACAAATAGTGCTGGATGAAGCTGGCTATACCGGTATGTGGCAGGCCGATAAATCGCCCGATGCACCCGGCCGCCTGGAAAATTTAAAAGAACTGATCGCCGCGATGGAAAATTTTGATACGCTAGGCGGCTTTCTAGAGCATATCTCGCTGGTGATGGATAATGAGGCCAGCTCGGATGAGGGAGAGGTATCGCTGATGACCCTGCACGCGGCAAAGGGGCTGGAATTTGATAGTGTCTTTTTGCCGGGTTGGGAAGAGGGGGTTTTCCCCAGCCAGCGGTCGCTGGATGAAAATGGCGGGGCGGGTCTGGAAGAAGAGCGCCGCCTGGCCTATGTCGGCATTACACGGGCCCGAAAGAAAGTCTATATCAGCTTTACCGCCAACAGGCGTATTCACGGGCTGTGGCAATCTTCTATCCCGTCACGTTTTATTGCCGAGCTGCCAGCCGAGCATATTGAAGAGGATATGGCACAGGGACTGGGGCTTGGCCGGGCTGAACCTGTGATGCTGGGCGATATTGGCGGGCGTGTTGGCAAGCCCGGTTATGGGCCTGGATGGGGGCGCATGGCCGAACGCCAAATCAGCAGCCCCAGGAACAGCCATACAGACGCACCGCAACGTGACCGCGATGGCTGGCTGCCAGATAAAGGACGGCATAATTTTGAAAAAGGGATGCGCGTCTTTCACCAGAAGTTTGGTATGGGGTCTATAGAGCTGGTAGATGCGGACAAGCTGGAAATCGCCTTTGACAAGGCTGGTCTGAAAAAAGTGGTGGCCAGCTTTGTAACCCTGCCAGAAGAAATGGATTAAAGGCCGGTTAAAAAAATGCGCGCAGAGACGAAAAACAGAGCAGCAGATATAACCGGCACCACGGGCAGTTACTGGCTGTTAACCGTTGCCAGCCCGGAAAATCTGATGCCACTGGAAACAGCGATCGACGGGTTGTGTGCGCCAGATGCACTCTCTATCGAAGTTGATAGCCACAAAATGCATAGATTACAGGTGTGGTTTCACACGGCTCCGGATAGCCGCCTTATCGACGATATTGCCGCGCGCGCCCTCAGCCGGCCAGAACAGGCAGATATCCAGCTGGAGTTTATTCCTGAACATGACTGGCTGGCAGAAAACAGAAAAAGTTTTCCGCCCCTTACTATCGGCTGTTTCTGGATATATGGCAGCCATGTGACCGCGCCTGCGCCGAAAACCCTGTTGCCCATTTTAATCGATGCGGCTCAGGCCTTTGGGTCAGGCACACACCCGACCACAGAGGGTTGTTTGCGTGCGTTAAGCGCTATTCGCCGGCAAAAACACTGCCCGCAAAAACACTGGCCGCAAAAAATTCTGGATATGGGATGTGGCAGTGCCATTCTAGCGATTGCTGCCAGCCATCTGTTTCCGGGGGCGAGTGTGATGGCCGCCGATAATGATGCGATATCGGTGCGTACCGCAGCCGAGAACAGGCGCTTGAATAACATAGCACCGCGCCAGATGAAAACCGTATTATCGGCCGGTTTTTCCAATCGGGCAGTTGCAAAAAACGGGGCGTATGATGTGATACTGGCAAATATTCTGGCTCGCCCCTTGCGCCTGATGGCAGCCGATTTGACCCGCCATCTAGCCCCGCACGGCCAGCTGATTTTATCCGGCCTTTTAACCAGCCAGGTCAATTGGGTAATGCAAGCCTATTTACCGCGCGGTATGCGCCTGAAACGTCATATTATTATCGGCGACTGGTCCTGTCTGGTACTGGTGTCGCGCCGTAAAAAAGGAGCGGTCTAGGATGTCCGGGGCGGCCAAATTACTGCACCAGTTGCGCGATGTTTTGGCACAGCGCGGCCTGGACGGATTTTATCTGACCAGAGCCGATAAATATCAGGGCGAGGAAGTGCAGCCAGCAGATGAATATCTGGCCTATCTGACCGGATTTACCGGCTCGGCCGGAACAGGGCTTGTTCTGGCAGACAGGGCAGCGTTGTTTACCGATAGCCGATATGGGCTGCAAATTGTACGGCAAACCGACAAAAATCTGTATGAAACTTTTGATAGCGCGAATAAAAATCTGGCGCAATGGATGGCCGAAATTCCGGCAAAAGGCAAAGTCAGGCTTGGTTATGATAGCTGGACAGTGACAGTGTCCGGGCTGGAGCGATTGCCAAAAAAGCTGGGTGCAGCAGAGGCAGAGTGGGTGGCGTGTGCGGCCAGTCCGATGAACGATATCTGGCCAGACAGGCCAGCTGCCTCAAAAGCAGATATCTTTAGGATAGAGGATGAGATATCCGGCCGCTCTGCTGGCGATAAACTGGCTAGTGCCGCAGCAGAGATAAAAAAATCGGGATGTAATTTTAGCCTGATAACGGCGCCGGACGGGGTCAATTGGCTGGCGAATTTGCGTGGCCGCGACCTGGTCTATACCCCCTTTCATTTATGTTTTGGCCTGTTGGATATTGCGGGGTCACTGACCCTTATCGGCAGTGCTGCGGATGAAAAACAGACAGGATATACCACCCTTTCATGGGCGGAGCTGGCCAGCTATCTCAGCCGCCATAAGGGCGCTAAAATTGCCTGTGATCCGGCCAGCTTGCCGGTTGCCATGCATGAGATGCTGATAACAGCAGGGCTTGAGCCTGTTTTGCGGCCGGAACCTGTTCTGGCACAAAAGGCGATAAAAAATACAAAAGAAATTGACGGCTTTTACGAGGCACATTTGCGCGATGGGATAGCGTTATGCCATTTCTGGTACTGGCTGGAAAATAGCGCGCATGATGCCAGGCTAGGTGAGGCCGATATTGCCGACAAGCTGAGCGAATTTCGCCGGGCAGATAAACGCTATATATGCGACTCCTTTGCCACCATTACAGGCTTTCGCGGCAATGGGGCGATTGTGCATTACCGCGCGATAAAAGGACAGGATAGCCAGCTGAACGGGGCAGGTGTGTTATTAATCGATTCCGGGGCGCATTATCAGATGGGGACAACCGATATTACCCGCACCTTTTTCTTTGGCCCGCCAGATGCCATGCCGGATAAAGCAGCTATCGGCCATGCAAGTGCGGTGCTGGCCGCCCATATAGAGCTGGCACGTGCGCGCTTCCCCAAAGGCACAACCGGTGCACAGCTGGATGCGATATGCCGGGCGCCTTTATGGGCAAAGGGGCTGGATTTTGGACATGGCACAGGTCATGGGGTGGGGCATATCCTGTCGGTACATGAAGGGCCTGTCTCTATTTCCAAACGCTGTCATCTGGCCGTAGAGGCAGGCATGATCCTGTCAAACGAGCCGGGATATTATGTAGAAGAACATTACGGCATCCGGCATGAAAATCTGGTGCTGGCACGCGCAGCATCAGACGGGTTTATGATGTTTGAGACGCTGACCTGTTTTCCATTTGATGTCCGGCTTATCGATGCTGGCCAGCTATCGTTTGAACAGACAGCCTGGCTCAATGGCTATCATCGCCGGGTGTATGAGCATTTATCCCCGCATTTAGCCCCCGGGCTGGCCGCATGGCTGAAGGGAAAATGCGCCCCGCTCTAGCCATTATGGCCAGTGATAAAGGCCAGCCATTCTTCCTCGCTTAATATTTCGATCTCCAGCTCTTCTGCTTTTTTCAGCTTTGAGCCTGCCCCGGGCCCGGCCACCAGTATATCTGTCCTGGCCGATACTGCCCCGGATACTTTTGCCCCTAATTTTTCTGCCTGTGCTTTGGCTTCACTGCGCGACCTTTTTTCCAGCGTGCCGGTAAAGACAATGGTTTTGCCGCTTACCGGACTGTCTGCTGAAGGGGCTTCGGGCGGAACAGGGGTGGTATGGGCAAGCAGATCTGCAATCATGGGCGCCGTTTGCCTGGCGGTGAAAAAACGCACCAAATCATCGGTGACAGACGTGCCAATCTGATCAATGGCGGTTAATTCGGCATAGTCTGGGTGGCTGGTATCCGCGGCATTCTGACAGGCCTGCATCAAGGCTTCCAGGCTTTGATAGCGGCTGGCCAGCAACTTGGCGGTAGCCTGTCCAATCTGGCGTATCCCCAGCCCGAAAATCAGCTTTTCCAATGGCGGGGTGCGTACCGCCTCTATCGCCCGGCATAAATTATCGGTGGATTTCTCGGCCATACGTTCCAGAGCGGCGATTTCATCGCGCTTTTCTGGCAGGCGAAAAATATCCGCCGGGGTTTTTATCCAGCCCCTATCATAGAACAGATCGATCAATTGGCTGCCCAGCCCGTCAATATCCATCGCATCGCGCGAGACAAAATGTTTTAACTGCTCCCGGCTCTGGGCTTCACATTCAAACCCGCCTGTACAGCGTCGCACCGCCTCGCCCTCGGGGCGGGTGGCAGGATGCCCACATATCGGACAGGTTTCGGGAAAGATAAACACAGCTGCCCCCTCGCTGCGCTTTTCTGTTCGCACCCGCACAATCTGCGGAATAACATCGCCGGCACGTTGTAAAATTACGCTATCGCCAATGCGAATATCCTTGCGCCTTATCTCATCCTCATTATGCAAGGTAGCATTGGATACGGTCACCCCGCCCACCAGCACAGGTTGCAGGCGGGCAACAGGGGTTAATGCGCCGGTGCGCCCGACCTGTATTTCAATATCCCGCAGAATAGTTTCGGCCTGTTCAGCGGGAAATTTATGGGCGATGGCCCAGCGCGGGGCACGGCTAACCTGTCCCAGTCTTTCCTGCCAGTCATGGCGGTTAATCTTATAGACCACCCCGTCAATATCATAATCCAGCTCCGGGCGCAGGCTGGCAATTTTCTGGTAATGGGCCAGTAATTCTGTTTCGTTCCGGCAAAGGGCGGTAAGCGGATTGACGCTAAATCCGGCCTCGCTCAACCTGTCCAGAAAACCTTTATGCGTATCACTAACCGGATCTGATAATGCCCCGGCCGCATAGGCGAAAAAGCGCAGATTACGGCTGGCGGTAATTTTGGCATCTTTTTGGCGAAGCGCCCCGGCAGCGGCATTTCTGGGGTTGGCAAAAATTTTGCCGCCCTGTTTTTCCTGCTCGCTATTCAGCGCGGCAAAATCACTGCGCCGCATATACACCTCTCCGCGCACCTCGAAAACATCCGGGATTTCACCTGCCAGAATATCCGGTACTTCGTTTAATGTGCGGATATTGGCGGTGACATCCTCGCCAATTGTTCCATCCCCTCTGGTAGCGGCATATATCAGCTTGCCTTTTTCATAGCGCAGCGATAAGGACAGCCCATCTATTTTAGGCTCGGCCGTCATCTCCAGAGGGCTGTCTTCCGGCAGAGATAAAAACCGGCGAATACGGGCGGTAAAATCAGACAGGTCATCCGCATCAAAGGCATTGCCAAGCGAGAGCATTGGCAGCGCATGGGTGATTTTGGCAAAATTGCCGGCCGGGACAATCCCCACCCTGACAGACGGGCTATCCGGGCGCATCAGGCCGGGAAACGCTGCTTCCACTTGCCTGTTCAGCTGGATAAGCGCGTCATATTCGGCATCGCTAATCTCCGGCTCTGTTTGCTCATCTGCGGTATGATAGCGGGCATCATGATAGGCGATTATTTCGGCCAGTTCTTGCAGCAGCTGTGCGGCTGCCTCATCGGCGAGGTCTTTTATTGGACTGTCGGGGCGAAGCTCATCTGCTGAACGGCTCATCTTGCCAGCTCCAGCAGGTTTAAGGCAGCTGCCCGTGCTTCCTTGGTAATCTCATCCCCCGATAGCATACGGGCGACTTCCTCTATTCGGGCGCTTTCATCCAGGACAAAAGTATCGCTGATAATGGTCTGAGAGCTGGCCTGTTTGGCAATTTTTAAGTGATGTTTGCCCTTGCCAGCCACTTGCGGTGAATGGGTGATGACAAGGGTTTGTGTCTGCTCGCCCAGTCGGGCAAGGCGTGCACCAACCGCAGCGGCCACTGCCCCGCCCACGCCTGAATCCACCTCATCAAATATCAGCGTCTTCGGGCTTTCATTTCTGGCAAGTACCACTTTTAGAGCCAGCAAAAACCGGGCAAGCTCGCCGCCCGAGGCTATCTTGTCAATGGCGCCCATTTCCATGCCCGGATTGGTACTGGCAACAAAGCGCACCCTGTCCCAGCCAAGCGGGCCCCATCTGTCCGGCTCATTTTGCGTGATATGGGTTTTAAATGCCGCTGCTTCCAGCTTTAGAGGCGGTAATTCTGCCATCACCTGCGTATCGATGGTAGCGGCAATTTCCGTGCGTTTATCTGAAAGCTCTGCGGCACAGGCATGATAGGCTTCTCTGGCAATCTCGGCAGCGGCGGCAAGGCTGGCAAGCTGGCCAGACTGATCATCCAGTGCGGCAAGCTGGCTGGCAAGCCGGCTATGCAGGGCGGGCAGCTCGTCAACCTCTATGCGATGTTTACGTGCCGCGCTGCGCAAGCCATGCAAGCGATCTTCAATAAAGGCAAGGCGTTCAGGGTCACCATCCAGCTGCTCGCCTGCCTGGGCTATCTGGGCTTCTGCCTCGTTTAATTCTGCGATAGCTCTCTCCAGAGCAGAAATCCCCTCATCCAGCAGACTGCCGGCAACCTCGCTCTGGCGTTCAAGCAGGGATTGCGCCCGCCCGGTAGCAGAGATAACCCCGTCTTCACTGGTCAGAATAGTGTGGGTATGTTGCAGGGCTTCGGCTATCCGCGCAGCATAGGCATGGCGGGTGCGTTCTTTGGACAGATTTTCCTCTTCATCGGCTTCGGGGGCCAGTTTGTCCAGCTGTTCGACCGCATCGCGCAGCCATTCTTCTTCCTCACGGGCTTTAGCCTGGGCTATCTGGCATTCTTGCAGGGCTTTTTCACTGCTCTGCATTTCCTGCCAGCAGCTTTTGATGCGGGCCAGCAATTGCGGGGCAATACCGGCTCTGTCCAGCAATCTTTGATGGGTGGTAATATCCAACAGGCCACGCCCTTCAAACTGGCCTTGAATTTCCACCAGCATATCACCGCATTGGCGCAGCAGATTTACCGATACTGGCTGGTCATTAATATGGGCAGGCGATTTGCCATCGCTGCGCAATTGACGGCGCAAAATGATTTGCGCGGATGCCTCTATACCGGCTTCTTCCAGTATCTGCCAGACAGGGTGGCTTGCTTCAATATCAAAGGCAGCTGTTACGCTGGCTTTGTCTGTGCCATCACGCAATAGGGAAAAATCTGCCCGGCTACCCAGCGCCAGCCCCAGCGCATCCAGCAAAATGGATTTACCTGCCCCTGTCTCGCCGGTCAGCACGGTCAGCCCGTCCGAGAATTCCAGGTCAAGAGACTGGATAAGAACAATATTTCGAATGCTTAAATGAACAAGCATGTGCCGCGCTTATTGAAATAGGGATAACGCTCTATCGGCAACGGATTCCAAAATCCCTTGCGGCCCAGAACGTGACGGGTTGCCAACGACCTCAATCAGACTTTCTGTCCAGATAGATTCAGGATAATTATATTCTGCTACCTGCAAAACGCGCATCGCTTCTTCATCCAGGCTGAGAGACAGATAGGCCTCACCCATCCGATAGAGTGCCTCTGGTACCTGATTGGTGCGATCATAATCGCGTATCACCACCGCAAAGCGTTTTATGGCCGCGGCATAATGCCCTTTATTCAGATAAAAACGCGCTACGGCCATTTCCTTGCCTGCCAGATGCGAGCGTGCCAGATCAGCTTTCAGTTGGGAGTCGCGTGCATAAGGGCCATCGGGATAGCGGCGCAATACATCTTCAAAGGCATTTAAGGCTTTATAGGTCATATCTGCATCGCGCTCGACATCGACAATCTGTTCATAGTAAGAGAGCGCCTTTAGATAATAGGCATATTCGGTAAGCGGATCGGCCGGATATAATTCAATGAACCTGTCCAGGCTGGCCTCGGCCTGGGCATATTGATTGGACTGATAAAAAGACCAGGCCGCCATAATTTGTGCACGTACCGCCCAGATAGAATAGGGATGCTGGCGTTCTACCTCTTCAAATTTAGGCGCGGCCAAATCTGCATCCCCTGCAAGAGCTGTATTCAGCGCATCATTATAAAGCTGATCGACAGGGGCATCTGCCTGTGTGTTATCGCTATTGCTGCAGCCAGCCATCATCAGCGACAGGCCGGCTAATATCCCGATAAGATAGCGCCTTGTCTTTAACTGTCCGGTTTTAGAAAAGGCGGGGTGTGAAAAATCAGAAATTGGCATCAGGACACTATAATCCATCTATCAAAAAGAGCGGTGTGCCTGTGATATGCCCAAAGCCGCTCTGTTGGTTGTTATTCGCTCGCCCTACAATAACGGCTTGCGATGCCCCTGCAAAGAGGAAGATTGCGTAAAAGATTATGCAAATGAGAGAAATTAAAACACAGAGCGCGATTAGCTATGCGCGGCAACGGCCGTTTCAGGATAGCTCCATTGACCTTGCCCGGCAGCTGCCTCGCCGCCATTAATGCTAAAGGCATCAGGCGTATTCATCAAGGTTTTCAATAGCATAGTGCTAAGAGCATGGCCAGGCTTGCTGGTCGTTAGCCGGGCTTTTACCGCCATGCCAAGCAAGAACAGATCGCCCAGACAATCCAGGGTCTTGTGCCGTACAAATTCATCTGTACTGCGCAGGCCGCCTTCATTTAGAACCGCCCCATTATGCACCACAAGGGCGTTATCCAGCGAGCCGCCACGTGCCAGCCCGGAATTACGCATCGCTTCGACATCCTTTAGCATGCAAAAGGTACGCGCATCTGCCAGCTCGGACAAAAAGGCCTGGCTGGTATTTTTATAACAGATAGATTGTGCGCCGATAAGCTGGTCATCAAACTGGATACTGACATC
>JAURQT010000099.1 GCA_030835985.1 Alphaproteobacteria bacterium | reverse complement strand
TACGACAGTTACCCGCACCCCTCTATCTTGCACCTCTTCCAACAGGCGACAGAAATCGCCATCCCCGGAAAACAGATAGGCATGGTCGATATAGGGCGAGAGCTTTAGCATATCGAGCGCCAGTTCCATATCCATATTGCCTTTTGTGCGCTTCTCGCCGGTGAACTGATTGACATATTCACGGGTCAGTTTGCTGACGATGGTATAGCCATTATAGTCAAGAAAATCAATGAGTTTGCGAAGGTGAGACTGCTCGGACGGGTCAGGCAGGGCAGTGTAGTAATAGGCGCGGATTACCCGCTCTTTCTGTTTGAAAAAATCCAGCAGGCGCAGATAGTCTATATCCAGATTTAACAGCTTGGTCGTGGCGTGAAAATTTGAGCCATCAATAAATAAAGCAGAGCGTTCAGGTAAATTCATGTCTAAAGAACCTTAAAAAATATTGGTCAAAATAAAAGCGTTTAAAAAAATAAATTTTTCATCAATTGGTTGTAATGTTATTTTGCCCTTTTTTTTACAAGATGTCTAGTATCTGAATAGGGCTTCTGGCATCATCGCGCCACTGGTGCGCTTCCTGGTGCGCTTCCTGGTGCGTCCCACTGGTGCGTGACTGGTTGGCCAGGCACCCGCAATTTTGCGTCACTTATGATGAAAGAGCAGAACGATTGATGACAGCTATCCGTGCATATTTGGGCATTGGCGGCAATCTGGTACCGGACGGCTATGATACTTTGTTATCAGCGCTGGAGGCTGCCATTGACCAGATAAACCAGATCGCCCCTGTGATACAGCGTTCCGGCTGGTATAAAACCGCCCCTGTGCCGATATCCGATCAGCCTGATTTTTTAAATGCGGTTCTGGCGGTGGAAACCGGGCTATCTGCCACAGAATTGCTAGACCAGCTACACCATATCGAAGCCGGTTTTGGACGGGTGCGGTCTGTCCGTAATGCTGCCCGGGTTCTGGATATCGATATATTATTTTTTGGCAATCAGATTATTAACAGCAAAACGCTGGAAATCCCGCATCCCCGCTTGCACACACGCGCCTTTGTTTTATGTCCTTTATGTGAAATTGTTCCTGATTTTACCCACCCTGTCTTTGGCACAACCATTGCCGGACTGTATGACGCTTTTTTACAAACGCCTGAGGGGGGACAGGCCTGTCTGCCCCTGAAAGCAGGGTAATCTGGATAATCACGTGCGATTTATCTTGAGCTATCGCGTAATTTAGGCTATAGGAGAGCATCATTTTACCAACGCCACGCTAATGTAAGGAGACGAGCTCTATGGCCCGCGTCACCGTTGAAGATTGTATTGAAAAAATCCCAAATCGTTTTGATCTGGTACTTACCGCTGCCCAGCGCGCCCGCAATATCCAGAAAGGCGAGCTGTTAACCATTGACCGGGATGATGATAAAAACCCGGTGGTTGCTTTGCGGGAAATTGCCGAAGAAACCATCGATACCGGCAATATTGAAGAGCGGATTGTGCGCTCGCTTCAGCGTTTGAATGAGCGTGAGGAAGAAACTAGCCTGCCAGATGAAGCCGCAGCGACCGCAGAAGAAGATATGTCCAACATGATAGGGCTGCACAGCATCGACAATCTAGAAGATTCAGGGATGCAAATCGGCACCGGGGCAGAGCTGGATGCAACCGGCTTTGAAGATGTCGATATCGCCTCGCTTGACGATGATAGCTGATTAGCGGACACTGTTATTAGCCGATTTAATCTTTACAGATAACTATAAGAATGCCACAGGGATTTATAGCCGATCCGCAATTAAGCGATGATGATCCTGTTAACAATGGTTATCAGTCATTGGTGGATGTGGCCTCTGGCTATCTCTCGAAAGAAGGTCTGTCCCGTCTGGAACAGGCCTTTCATTTTGGCCGCACCGCCCATGAAGGGCAAAAACGCGATAGCGGTATTCCCTATTTTACCCATCCTTTAGCGGTCGCAACCTTGCTGGCAGAAATGAAGCTGGATGCCGATAGCCTGGTCACAGCCCTGTTGCATGATACGGTTGAGGATTGTGATGTCAGCCTGGAAACACTAGCCGAAAAATTCGGCGACGATGTTGCTGAACTGGTCAATGGGGTGACCAAACTTAGCCAGATCGAGCTGAAATCCATCGATACCAAACAGGCAGAAAATTTTCGTAAATTTGTGCTGGCGGTCGGGCGTGATATTCGCGTGTTGCTGGTCAAGCTGGCAGATCGCACCCATAATATGCAAACACTTGGCGCGGTAAAAAAAGATGAAAGACGCTGGCGTATCGCCAATGAAACGATGGAAATCTATGCCCCGCTTGCCGAACGGATGGGCATCACCCGTTTTCAGCAAGAGCTGGAAGACTTGGCCTTTAAAGAGCTGCAGCCGGAATTGCGCGAATCCATTATCAGCCGACTGGAATTTCTGGCGACAGAAAAAGAACAGCTTGTGCCCGATATTTGTGCTGAATTAAAAGAGCTTATCCAGCAGCATGATATGGCGTGCGAGGTCACCGGCAGGCGCAAAACCCCTTATTCCATCTCGCGCAAGATGAAGGTCAAAAATGTTACAATGGAACAGCTGGCCGATGTGATGGCCTTTCGTGTCATTGTCCCGGATAGTGCCAGCTGTTATCAGGCATTGGGGATTATCCATACCCATTTCCCTGTGGTGATGGGGCGGTTTAAGGATTATATCTCTACGCCCAAGGCAAATGGCTATCAGTCGCTGCATACAGGGGTAATCGGCCCGTTAAAACAGAAAATCGAAATCCAGATACGCACCGCAGAAATGGATGATAAGGCAGAGCGCGGTGTGGCTGCCCATTGGAGCTATAAACAAGCCGAAAATGGCGGCAGTGCAGGACAGGTTCAAAAGCTGGAAACCTTTCGCTGGGCACGCGAGCTGGTTTCCTTGCTGGAGCTAAATGACGAGCCAACCGAGTTTTTAGAGAACACCAAGCTGGAAATGTATAAAGACCAGGTGTTCTGTTTTACGCCAAAGGGCGATCTGATAGGCTTGCCAAAAGGGGCGACCGCGATTGATTTTGCCTATGCGGTACATACCGATGTTGGCGATAAGTGCACAGGCGTTCTAATAAATGAAAGACGCCGGCAATTAACCACCGAGCTGGTCAATGGCGATCAGGTAAAAGTAATCATCGAAAAAGATGCCAGGCCAAAAGCTGAATGGGAAGATTATGCCGTAACAGGCCGGGCAAAATCCGCTATCAAGCGCTTTATCCGTCTGCAAAAGCAAAATGAATTCGGCCGGGTTGGCAAGGCCTTGCTGGAGCGGGAATATCGCTTTCGCAAAACGCCCTTTGATGAGCAGGTGATTATCAGTGCGCTTTCTGCCTTTAACCTCAGCGCAATAGAAGAGCTGTATGTGCATATCGCAGAACAGCGCATAAAAACGCGCGATCTGTTTGAGCGGCTACATCCCGAACAGGCGATTGCCAGTAACCGGAATAAGCGTGATCGCAAACAAAACACAGACACAATGCCCTTGCCTGTTTTTTCCATGGATAGCAGCTATGAAGGGCTGGCGGTGCATCTGGGCAAATGCTGTCATCCCCTGCCAGGGGACAGGATTGTCGGGATTGTCACCACAGGAAAAGGGATAACTGTCCATACAAAAAGCTGTTCAACCCTGACCAAATTTGTGGAAATTCCGGAATTATGGCTGGAAGTGGAATGGCCGCGCCACCAGCAAGCCAGATATGCCGGGCGGATTCAGGCGGTTATTTTGAACGAGCCGGGTGCATTGGCAGCCTTGTGTACGGTTATTGGCCAGCAGGCAGGCAATATCACCCAGATTCAGCTGACCCAAAGAAATTTAAATTTCTTTACCTTTGTGCTTGATGTTGATGTAAAAAATCTGGAACATATTCAATCTATTGTCTCTGTATTAAGATCCAATAAATATATTGAATCCGTAGATCGTCATAGTTTGTGACATTTTAAGTAAATTAGGAATTTATGTTTAGACGTCGTGTTCCTTTAAGCTGGAAAGGCCGTTTGCGCGAGATCATATTGCCGCGCAAGGGTTTTTCGCGTCTCTATAGCTATATGGCACAACGGGTGTTGCGGATGCCGGGTACGCCCTATTCGCTGGCGGCGGGGTTTGCGTGCGGGGTATCGGTATCCTTTACCCCGTTAATCGGATTTCATCTGGTGCTGGCAGCTGTATTGGCCTATCTGATGCGGGCAAATATTATCGCCTCCTGGGCGGGAACCATTGTTGGCAATCCGTGGACTTTTCCCTTTATTTTTATCCTGCTGCACAAGGTTGGCAGCCATCTGACAGATATGTTTGGCTTGCAAAACTGGTTTTTTACCGGCGAGGTGGTGACAGGCTTTGGCCAATTTACCCAGCACTTTTTTCCAATGGTTATTGGCGGTATGGTGATGGGGGTCATCAGCTGGGGGATAAGTTTTGGCCTGGCCTATTGGGCGGTGATTAGCTGGCGTCGGCACAGGGCACGCCGCATGGCGGCAAAAAGAAAGATGCGCACGCGCTCATCCGGGGTATAATCCTGATAATCTGTTATCAGTTTTTTTTAAGTCGTTGACAGTTCGGCTTCACAGGAATGGAGAAAACATCGATGGAATATCTGCGTTTGGGCGTGAATATTGATCATGTCGCAACCGTGCGTAATGCACGTGGCGGCACACATCCCAGCCCGATTGCCGCCGCATTGCTGGCACAAAAGGCCGGGGCAGATGGCATTACTGCCCATTTGCGCGAAGATAGACGCCATATTCGTGATGACGATATTACCGCCTTGAAAGAGGCGATTGATATTCCGCTGAATTTTGAAATGGCCGCCACCGATGAGATGGTCGCGGTCGCGCTGAAACTATTGCCCAATGCTGCCTGTATTGTTCCTGAACGCCGCGAAGAGCTGACCACAGAAGGGGGGCTGGCGGTAACAGGACAACAGGTACGTTTATCGCCGCTGATACAACAGCTAAAAGGGGCAGGCATTCGCGTATCGCTATTTGTTGATGCAGAAGAGGCAGAATTGCGTGCCGCCGCTGATTTGGGCGCAGATATTGTCGAGCTGCATACCGGTCGATATTGTGACAGCCCTGCTGGCAATCAGCGCAGCCAGGAATATGAACGCATTGCCAAGGGGGCACAAATTGCCGCCGCGCTCGGGCTGGAGGTACATGCCGGACATGGCCTGTCTTTTGAGACAGTACCGGAAATTGCCGCCCTGCCAGAGATTGTCGAGCTGAATATCGGCCATTTTTTAATCGGGGCAGCAATTTATACCGGCCTGGAAGATGTCATCTTGCAAATGCGCCAATTGATGAGCCGCGCAAGGCCAGCCAAGTGATCATTGGCATTGGACATGATATTTGTGATCAGCGCCGCATCGGGGCCATATTTGACCGGTTCGGGGTGCGATTTTCTGCGCGTATTCTCACCCCCGACGAGCAGGCTGAATTACAGGGCAGAAAAAACAAACAGGCCTATCTGGCAGGTCGTTTTGCGGTGAAAGAGGCGGTATATAAAGCGCTGGCGGCGGCTGATCAGGCAAAAATGCGCTGGCATCACGCCGCCACCCTGTCGAGGAAAAATGGCGCACCGCTATTGATATTATCAGATGCCTGCCTTGCCGGCGCTACGGCTCTGTTGCCGCCCGGACATAGCTTGAAGCTGCATGTTTCCCTTAGTGACGAGCCGCCTTATTCCTCTGCTTTTGTGGTGTTGAGCGCAGAACAGAAAACAGAATAATTACTGAAATTGTTATAACCTTTCAGCCAGTACTTGATGCTTTGTGTCCTTTTGTGGTTAAAGCATACAAACACGCAATATGAACAGGGTGTTATGAAAATGCGATCACGCGATAAGACGGAAGAAAAATCGGGGGTAATAGAAACCCTTAAAACGCTTTTTATCGCCGGTCTGATTGCGATCAGTTTTCGATCTGTGGTGGCCGAGCCGTTTAATATTCCCTCCGGTTCGATGATCCCGACCCTGTTGGTGGGCGATTATCTGTTTGTTTCCAAATTCAGCTATGGCTATTCGCGCCATTCCTTTCCGTTCAGCATTGCCCCTATTTCCGGGCGGTTGATGGCCAGCACGCCTGAACGCGGAGATGTCGCCGTGTTCCGTCTGCCGTCTGATGTATCGGTGGATTACATTAAACGGGTGGTCGGCTTGCCAGGCGATCGTATTCAGCTTAAAGGCGGCATATTGCATATAAATGGCAAGGCTGTGGAACGCCGCCTTGTCGGAAATGGCCATGTTGGTTCCGCTCAGGGCGGGTTGATGACCCAGCGTTATGAAGAAATATTTCCAGACGGGCATCGCCATATCATACAGGAAGTCAGCGATAACCAGCTTTTTGATAATACCCCTGAATTTACCGTACCAGAGGGGCATTATTTTATGATGGGCGATAACCGCGATAATTCCCGCGATAGCCGCTCTTCTTCAGTCGGGTTTGTCCCGTTTGAGAATTTTATCGGCCGGGCAGAGTTCCTGTTTTTTAGCCATGGCGGCGATGCCCGTTTTTGGGAAGTGTGGAAATGGCCCTTTTCCATTAGAATCAGCCGTATGTTTAGCGGTATTTCCTGATAGAGAAAGGCGTTTAGCTCGCGCGTGACAGATGTGAAGAACAAGCCTGAAAAAAAAGATGCTTTGCAAGACCGGATGGCATGGCAGGAGGCAGAACGCCTTATTGGCTATCAATTTACCGATAAAACATTATTACATTCTGCGCTTACCCATAGCAGTGTGGCGCAAACCCCCGCCCACAGCTATGAGCGGCTGGAGTTTTTCGGAGATCGCATTTTAGGGCTGGTACTCAGCGAGCGGCTATATCGCACGTTTGAGGCGGAGGATCAGGGCGAATTAACCACCCGTTTTCATGCGCTGGCCAGGGGCGAATATCTGGCCAGTGTCTGTCTCAAACTCGGGTTGCAAAACTGTTTGTTTCAGGAAAATGGCCAGAAAAAACTGGCCGAACGATCATCGGTTCAGGCCGATATAATCGAGGCTGTTATCGCGGCTATCTATCTGGATGGCGGGCTGGCGGCTGCGGAAAAATTTATAAAAAGTAACTGGCAGGTCGATAGAGGCGTGCCAGATAGTCTGGCAGAAAACCCGAAATCTGCGCTTCAGGAATGGGCAGCAGCAGAAAAGCTGGGGATGCCGGAATATCAATTGCACTCCCAATCCGGCAGCGATCATGAGCCGGAATTTAAGGTTAGGGTAGAGCTGAAAGGCTTTCCTGCGGCAACAGGTATCGGCCCGTCTCGCAAAGCAGCAGAACGCGCTGCTGCCACCGCATTCCTGCACAGCATATATTCGGCCAAAAAAGGCAAAAATTGATGACAGATAATCTGCAAGAAAATAACGGTTTACGCCCGACAAGGGCGGGCTTTGTGGCCTTGATAGGTGCGCCAAATGCCGGTAAATCCACCCTTATGAACGCTATGGTCGGTCATAAGGTGTCTATTGTCACCCCCAAAGTCCAGACCACCCGCAGCCGGGTGCGCGGCATTGCCATGCATGATAAAACCCAGATCATCTTTGTGGATACACCAGGCATTTTCACGCCCAAAAGGCGGCTGGACAGAGCCATGGTCAGTGCCGCCTGGCAAGGGGCAGAAGACGGAGATGTGTTATTATTGCTGCATGATTGCGCCCGCAAAAAAATAGATGCAGATACGCTGTCTATCATTGAAACCTTAAAAAAATCGGGCGCGCGCGCTTCCCTGATATTAAATAAAACAGATTTAACACAAGCCGAGCATTATCTGTCCCGCACCAGAGAGCTGTCTGAATTATATGATTTTGAAAAGATTTTCATGATTTCAGCCGAAACAGGTGAAGGGGTAGAAGATGTCAAAAACTGGCTGGCAGAACAGATGCCGCAAAGCCCTTATCTGTTTGATCCCGACGATTTGTCCGATTTGCCGATGCGCCTGATGGCCGCCGAGATTATGCGCGAAAAGCTGTTTTTAAATTTGCATCAGGAACTGCCCTATCAGATGACAGTCGAATGTGAAAGCTGGGAAGAACGCACAGATGGCAGTGCCGAGATTAAGCTGGTTATTTTTGTTGCCCGCGAAGGCCATCGCGGCATTGTGCTGGGCAAGGGCGGGCAAACCATCAAGCGTATAGGCCAGGCAGCCAGACGCGAGCTGGAAGAAATTTTTGACCAGCGCATCCATCTCATCAGCTTTGTTAAACATAAAAAAGACTGGATGGATGACAAGGATCGCTATCGCGATTGGGATCTGGATTTCAATGCCTGAATGGTCAGATAGCGCAATAATCCTGTCGGTTCGCCCTTACGGCGAGAATAAGGGGGTGGTTAATCTGCTGACAGCCGATAAAGGGCGTCATGCCGGCCTGGTTCACGGGTTTGATTCGCGCACCAAAAAGGGCTATTACGAGCCGGGCAATCATGTGTCGGCAGAATGGCGCGCCCGGCTAAATGAACAGCTTGGCACGTTTCAGATAGAGCTGGTAAAAAACCCGTCTGCTCATTTTCTGGATACGCCTATCCGCCTGGCCGGGCTTTCTTCTATCTGCGCGATTTTGGATGTCGGCCTGCCAGAGCGCGAACCTGTGACAGCAATATGGCAAAGCACCCTTGCATTAATTGACATTATCAGCCTGGCAGAAGAAGAGGAAAGCTGGCTTTCATTTTATGTTCGCTGGGAAGCAGAATTGCTGCGCACACTTGGTTTCGGGCTTGGGCTGGATCGCTGTGCGGTAAGCGGCCTGGTCGACCAGTTGGTCTATGTCAGCCCCAAAAGCGGCAATGCCATTCATAAAGATCATGCCGGCAACTATGCGGACAGAATGCTGGCTCTGCCGGATTTTCTGCAGCCCAATAGCGATGCCCTGAGCGCTCGAATATCGGCAAAAGCCCTGGAGGAGGGATTACAGCTGACTGGGCATTTTCTAAAGCGCCGGTTATTTGAGCTATTGGATAAGGATTTGCCACAGCCACGTTTGAGGCTGGCACATCTGGTAGCAAAGCGCTATAACAACACATAGATATTGTGTTCCTGTTGCCGTTCATTTTTCGGCACGGGAATAAAAACCGGGCCCTATTTTTTTTGAGACCATCATGACAAATGATCTTTTATCTGACGAGTATATCCAGAAAGCGTCCTTTTCTTCTGCCTTGTCCGAGCGCTATCTGGCCTATGCCTTGTCCACTATCACCGCCCGATCCCTGCCAGATGTGCGCGATGGCCTAAAGCCGGTTCATCGGCGTCTGTTATTTGCCATGCGCCAGCTGAAACTGGATCCGGATCAGGGATTTAAGAAATCTGCCCGTGTGGTGGGCGATGTGATGGGTAAATTCCACCCGCATGGGGATGCGGCGATTTATGATGCAATGGTGCGGCTGGCACAGGATTTTGCCATGCGCTATCAGCTGGTGGACGGGCAGGGTAATTTTGGCAATGTCGATGGCGATAATGCGGCTGCCATGCGCTATACCGAAGCGCGTATGACCGAGGTTGCCAGGCTATTGCTGGATGGCATTGATGAAAATGCGATAGATTTTCGCCCGACCTATGATGGTGAGGCAGAAGAGCCTGTCTTGCTGCCAGCAGGTTTTCCCAATTTGCTGGCAGCAAGACAGGCTCTTCTGCCTCACCATCATAG
>JAURQT010000009.1 GCA_030835985.1 Alphaproteobacteria bacterium | reverse complement strand
GTTATGTCAATGATTACAGGCGGCATGATAGCGGGGGTGCTGGTAGCGCTAGGCACATCCCTGCTGGCCCGGCGCACCCTTATTCGTGAAGATGCGTCTCTGGCGTCTTTATATCTCATCGCGCTTGCTTTGGGTATTTTCATCCTGTCAGCAGCGGGATCTGCTATTCCTTTAAAAAGTTTTCTTTTTGGCTCGGCACTCGGGATAGGCGACGATACGCTTGTGCTGATCGGCCTTACCGCTACGATCACGCTTATCAGCTTTGCGATTATTTTACGCCCGCTTATCGCGGCGACATTTGACCCGTTATTTTTTGAAAGCCAATCCAGCCATTCTGGCCTGGTGCATCAATGGTTTATGTTTTTGCTGGTGCTTAATCTGCTGGCTGCGTTTAAATCCCTTGGGACATTGATGGCTGTTGGCTTGATGATCCTGCCAGCCACCGCCGCGCGGTACTGGGTTTCAACGGTTACGCATTACCTTATGCTTACTTTTGGATTTGCCCTGCTCAGCTGTTGGATCGGCCTTATTCTTTCTTTCTATCTAAGCGATGTGCCAACCGGCCCTGCCATTGTACTGGTTGCAGGAGGCCTGTTCTTTTTCAGTTTGATCTTTGCCCCGCTTGGTCTTTTTCGCGGGCGAATTGTGCGAAAATAATTTTCTGATCGGGGGATGTAATATGATGAAGAATATATCAAGATTTATTTTCCTGACGGTTGTCTTTTTCATTACCGCCAGCCCCGCCTGGGCAAAAATTGATGTGGTGGCCAGCTTTTCTATTCTTGGCGATATGGTTGAACAGGTGGCCGGGGATAGAGCCAATGTGAAAACAATTGTCGGGCCGGATGCAGATGCCCATCTATACACCCCGAATACAGGCGATGCGGTCGCGGTCGCAAACGCTGACCTTGTCATTACCAATGGTATGGGTTTTGAGACCTGGTCGGCCACGCTTATTGAAACATCCGGAACAGGCGCTGTCATTGCCGTGGCCTCGGACGGCATCAAACCCTTGCTGGTAGAGGGGCGTGTAGATCCCCATGCCTGGAATTCACTGACAAATGGCATTGTTTATGTGAATAATATCCAGGCGGCTCTGTCCGCTATCAGCCCCGCAGATGCCGCTATTTTTAAACAGAACGCAGATGCGTACCGGGCAAAACTGACCGCACTTCACCGGCGGGCGCTGGCGGATATTGCAAAAATACCAACAGAAAAACGGGTTGTGGTTACCGCACATGATGCGTTTGGCTATCTTGCTTCTGCCTATAATTTAACGTTCCTTGCCCCTCAAGGCATTGATACAGATGCTGCACCTTCTGCCCGCCAGCTTGCCGAACTGATTTCATTCCTGAAGAAGACAGGTGCGGGTGCGCTGTTTGTTGAAAATATTGCAAACCGGGATATGATCGCACAAATTTCACGCGAAACAGGGATAAAGATTAGCGGGCGCATCTATTCTGATGCCTTGTCTGTCAAGGGATCGCCAGCGTCATCCTATATTGCAATGTTCACGCATAATCTGGAATTACTGACCACAACATTGGCGGCATCCCGGTAACTATTCCAAAATCATGGGGTATTCCTGCCTGTGAGATCAGGCAACAGGCTTATCGTTCCTAAAGCAGAATTGTGAGCAAAATCCATGCAGCCGTTTCAGACAGGATTTGACCGCCGCCGCAAACATCGCCTGTCTGACCCCCAATCTGGCGGTTGGCAATAGCGGCAAATATAGCGGCCACCAGGATAAGGCCAGCCAGACTAAGAGGGGCAGAAAAGCCAAGATAGACAAGAGCAGGGCTGGCCAGCAAGCTGGCATAAAGTGCCGCCATCCTGCCGCCATTTGCGCCCGCATTCTGGCCAAGCCCATCTGGGCGCGCAGCTGGCAGGAAAACCAGATAAAACACCATGACAAGACGACTGGATATCGCCAGAGCCACTATTAAATATAACAACTGGATTACCGCCTCAAAAGAGCTGAGAGCAGCAATTCGCATACCTGTTATCAGGAAAAGCCCCAGCATACCATAGCTGCCTATCTGGCTGTCGCGCATAATTTCCAGCTTGCGCTGTACTGTCTGGCCACCGCCAAACCCATCTGCACAATCAGCCAGGCCATCCTCATGTATCGCGCCGGTAATAAACAGCCCCATTCCCAGGGCAATAAATGCCGCCAGGACAGAAGAAAGGCCAACACCAACCAAACCAAGATAACTTCCCGCCAGGACAAGACCGGCCGGCAAGCCGCCTATTGGAAATGCCCAGCTGGCCTCGGCCAAAGCTGGTGCCGGGCCCTTAAGCTGACCTGCGGGCAGACGGGTAAGCAACATCCAGGCAATCTGTATCTCTGCTTTACGCTTGCCAAACCAGCCCATGAGAACCTTATGCTCCAGCGATGCCAGCGTCCTCAAAGGTCGCCATCTGATTATGACAGGCAACAGCGCCCCGCAAAATATTTAACGCAAGAGCCGCACCTGTGCCCTCGCCAAGCCGCATATTCATATCCAAAATCGCGTCCATTCCCATCTTGTCGAGCAAACGTCTATGTCCGTGTTCACTGGATAGATGGCCAACAAGGCAATGGGCCAGGACAGCCGGCATCTGGCCATAAAGAGGGGCCGCCGCCGCACAGCAAATAAACCCGTCAAGCAATACCGGTATTCTGGCGGCGCGCGCTGCCAAGATAGCCCCGCAAATAGCCGCCTGTTCGCGGCCACCAAAGGCCATAATGGCGGTTAAATCGGGTCGCCTGCCATGTGTAGCAAGCCCCGCTTCGATCACTGCTATTTTACGGGCAATCCCCGCCGCATCAGAGCCGGTACCAGCCCCCACCCAATCCGCAACCGAGCCGCCAAAAACCGAAGCCGCCAGCGCCGAGGAAATGGTAGAGTTACCAATACCCATTTCCCCCAGCAAAAGGATATCCGCAGAGATATCGACCGCTTTTGCGCCTGCGCCCAATGCTTCGAAAAATGCCGCCTCGCTCAAAGCCGGGGCGTGTGTGAAATCTTGCGTAGGCACATCCAGATGCAGTGGCACAATTTGAAGAGACGCCCCGCTCACCTCGCAAAGCTGATTCATGGCGGCGCCGCCGGCCTGAAAATTGGCAACCATCAGCCGGGTGACTTCCTGGGGAAAAGGATTTACCCCTTGTGCACAAATACCATGATTACCCGCAAAAATAAGAGCCTGCGCCTTATTCAGGGATGGTTTTTCCCGGCCCTGCCAGCCCGCCAGGAAAACAGCCAATTCTTCGAGCTTGCCAAGTGCCCCTGGCGGTTTGGTTAGCGTGTTTTGGCGGGCCAGGGCACGCGCTTCTACCGCCTCATGCTTTTGCGGCATATCTTTTAAAAAGTTCGATATCTCTGTAAAATTTTTAAACATTTTCGCGTTAATTTTCCAATTCACCAGAAGCGGGTTTTAGCTTGAGCGGAATCCCGGAAATACTAACATATACTTCATCAACTGCCTCCGCGATAATTTGGTTCAAGCGACCTGCCTCATCACAAAACCGCCTTGCCAGCGCATTTTCAGGGACAATCCCGCTTCCAACCTCATTAGTGACCAAAATTACCGGGTCAGCGCGTCTGTGGATAGCCAAAATCAATTGTTCAGAAGCCTGCCGGACATCCATTTCTGCATAGATGATATTATTCAGCCAGATGGTCAGGCAATCAACAAGACACGGGCCACGCCCATCTGTTTCCAGCAATGCTTCTGGCATGGCTAACGGCGCATTTACGAGTTGCCATTCAGACCCGCGCCGGCGTTGATGCCGGGCAATACGGGCTTCCATTTCTGCATCAAACGCTGTTGCCGTCGCAATATAGACAGGAAATGCGCCAAATTGCTTTGCACGCATCTCTGCATATTGGCTCTTTCCAGAACGGGCCCCACCAGTTACTAATATCGAATAAGACATAGATATGGTGTTATCCTACTCTACCAGCGAATGAAAACTTTTTTTAGAAAAACAGGGCGAACAAAACCAGATGAGACAAAAAGATTTGTTCTTTGTTCGTCATGCACCAAGCATCCCCTCCGGCTTTCTTTATGGCCGCACAGATGCAGATATCGCGGCGATTGACCCGAAAGAAAGTAACTGGCTACGCACCCGCCTTAACGAATGTAGTGCTATCATAAGCTCTCCTGCCAGGCGATGTGTTAAAAGCTATCAAATGATTTATCCAGACCAGCCGCCGCCGCGCATTATCGCCCCGCTTTGGGAACAATCTTTTGGCGAATGGGAAGGTATGGCTTATGACCAATTGCCAGATATTGGCGAAAAATCAGGGTCGGATTTAGTAGATTTTTGCCCCCCGGAAGGCGAGAGCTTTGCCGATTTATGCCGGCGGGTAAACAAAGGCCTGTCCACCATCCTTGCAGAAGAAGAGGCGGAAAAAATAGCTGTCTTTGCCCATGCGGGTGTTATTCGCGCAAGTCTGGCACAGGCGCTGGAAAATCCGGTTGCCGCCCTTAAATTTGAAATTGGCCATTTGTCTGTAACACATATCAGAGCCTTGCTGGAACCAGCCAAGCCTAGTCAATTTTCAATTGTTTGTGTGAATGCTGGCCGGTAAACTCTGCTCAGCTTTTTTTTGCGTGAGGGTGAGGTTTTGGAATCTGATATCATATTATTTTTAGATCCCATTCAGATAACAGCAGCGATGCTGCTGGCCTTTATTATCGACAGGTTTATAGGCTGGCCAGAAGCACTATATCGCCGGATATCGCACCCGGTCGTCTTTATAGGCTGGCTTATTTCATCCTGTGACAGATATTTAAACCAGAATAGCTGGACATCGGCTCAACGCCGCATTGCCGGTCTGTTTACCGTGGCGATAATTCTTGGCCTGATCACTTCTTTAAGCCTTTTTATTTGCCACTATATACCCCGGGGGCTGAGCGGCCTGTTGATATTGGCCCTTCTAAGCTGGCCGTTTTTAGCCGTAAAATCACTTTATGATCATGTGATGGCGGTTGCCTTGCCACTTCAAAAAAATGATTTGGAGGCGGCGCGTTCTGCTGTGTCTATGATCGTTGGGCGCAACCCGGATCAGCTTGACCAGACCGCCATTACAAGGGCAGCGCTTGAAAGTTTGGCTGAAAACACCTCTGACGGGGTTGTTGCGCCTTTGTTTTGGGGCGTATTATTAGGCTTTCCAGGCCTGGTTTTGTATAAATCTATAAATACAATGGATTCTATGATTGGCTATCAAAATCAGCGCTATAAGGATTTCGGATGGGCGGCGGCAAAGCTGGATGATGTGGTAAACTGGATACCGGCGCGGATAACCGGCATCCTCTATAGCAGCCTTGCACCACATTCCGGAGGGGCGCTGAAGATAATGCGGCAAGAGGCGCCAAACCATCGATCCCCTAATGCTGGCTGGCCAGAAGCGGCCTTTGCGGCGGCACTTGGCCTGCGCCTGTCCGGGCCGCGTTATTATGATAATCAGATACATAATGAGGCCTGGTTAAATAAAGACGGGCGCGATCCAACCGCGCAGGATATGCTGGCAGGACTGGCCCTTTATCGCCGATTAAGCCGGGTGATTGCCGGGCTTTTACTGGCGCTTATAGGAATAGAAATACTGGTTTACGGGGTGCTGGTTTATGGGGCAGCGATATTATGATTAGCGAGCATGGCGGCGATCTGGATAGAGCTATCGCACAATATGGCGGCAGACGCGATGATTGGCTGGATTTATCTACAGGCATTAATCCGGACAGCTATCCCGTCGCCGAGCCTGGCCAGCGCACCTGGAAAGCCTTGCCGGATGCAGCAGATATGAACGCGCTGATTAACGCCGCAAAACAGGCCTATAACACCTCTCAAGGCTGCCTGCCATTGGCAGGGGCACAGCAAGCTATCCAGCTCTACCCGTCACTGCTGGCCCGGAAATTTCAGGGTCGCCATGCGCGTATCCTCACGCCCAGCTATAATGAACATGAAATCCAGCTTCGCCGTCATGGCTGGCAGGTAGAGGCGGTAGCAGATATCCAGCAGATGAAGGGGGCTGATCTGGCGGTGGTGGTTAATCCCAATAATCCGGATGGAAAAAGCTTTTCAGCTGAAGCGCTGCTGGAGCTGTCGGAAAAGGTGAAATGTCTGGTTGTTGATGAGAGTTTTTGTGACGCAACGCCCTCGCATTCGCTATGCCCGCATTTACAGCCAGATACACAGCCAATTCTGGTTTTGCGATCCTTTGGTAAATTCTACGGGCTGGCTGGCCTGCGCCTTGGTTTTGCCATTGGGCCAGAATATCTGCTAAAGGGGCTGGCCGAGATGGCAGGTAATTGGGCGGTTTCGGGGCCGGCGCTTATTATTGGCCAACAGGCTTTGCAGGATACAAAATGGGCAGAAAATATGCGCGCGAAGCTGGCGGTTCAGTCTGCACGCCTTGACAAGCTGGCTATCACAGCAGGCTGGCAGCTTATTGGCGGCAGCCGTCTTTTCCGGCTTTATCAGCCAGCAGGCACTCATGGAATGGCCGCAAACTGGCAAGATCATTTTGCCAGGCATTATATCTGGACGCGCTGTTTCAGCTATGCGCCGCAATGGTTAAGGCTGGGACTGCCGGGGGTACATGAATGGCAAAGGCTGGAGCGCGCCTTTCTTGGTTAGCGGGCAAGCGCAAAAATGGCATCCAGATCCAGATATGTTTCAATATGCCTGGCAAGGCCATCCAGTGTTTCATCAATATGTGCTTCATAGGAAAAGCTGTTTACCTTGATATCAAATTTGGCCAGATAGGCCGCCCGAAACGCATCTGCGCTGAACATACCATGTAAATAGCTTCCCTGAACGCGCCCATCTGCCGATATCGCACCATCTGGCTGATTATCAATGCGGGCAAAGGGCCGGGCGCAATCTGGCCCTGTTGTTTGCCCCAGATGGATTTCATATCCCTTTACGACAAGCTGTGTTTCCAGATGCGTTGCCTCTACTTCTCGCAATGTTTTTTCTTTTTGCATAACGGTTTTGATATCCAAAAGACCAAGACCTTCCACATCCCCCGCAGGCCCTTCCAGTCCCTCCGGGTCAGAAATAACACGCCCTAGCATCTGATAGCCGCCGCAAATACCTAAAACATGGCCGCCGCGCCGAATATGCGCATACACATCAATATCCCAGCCCTGCGCGCGTAAAAAAGCCAAATCCCCTCTGGTCGATTTACTACCCGGAATTAAAACCAGACAGGCATCCCCTGGAATGGGCTGACCGGCCTGAACCATCACCAAATTAACCTCTTCCAGCTGGCTCAGCGGGTCAAGATCATCAAAATTAGCCATACGTGACAAACATAAACACGCGATTTTGATCTTTCCGGATGCCGTGCTATTGGCGGCCAGACCCCGGATGTCCTGTGCATCTTCGGCAGGCAGTCGCCAGGCCTCGGCAAACCAGGGCAAAACCCCGAAGCCGGGCCAGCCTGTATGATCAGCTATCATCTGATAACCATCGTCAAACAGCGTCACATCACCGCGAAATTTATTCACAATAAAGCCTGCTATCCTATCGTTATCTGCCGCTGGCAATACAGTATGCGTGCCAACCAGCTGGGCGATAATCCCGCCACGGTCAATATCCCCAATGACCACTACCGGCAAATTCGCTGCCTCGGCAAACCCCATATTCGCAATATCATTTGCCCGCAGATTAATTTCTGCCGGACTACCTGCCCCTTCTACCAAAACCAAATCATAGGCCTGTTTTAATCGATTAAAGCTTTCCAGAACGGGCCTCATCAATTCAGGTTTGCGGCGAGCGTAATCACGCGCGGTACCACTGCGGCTATATTTGCCCTGAATGACAATCTGTGCGCCGGTTTCTGTTTCCGGCTTCAGCAAAATGGGGTTCATATCTGTATGCGGCAACAGATTACAGGCGCGTGCCTGCAAGGCCTGGGCGCGACCTATCTCGCCGCCATCACAGGTAACCGCCGCATTATTGGACATATTCTGTGGCTTGAACGGGGCGATGCGCAAACCGCGCTGCAAGGCGGCTCGGCATATACCGGCAACCAGAACAGACTTACCAACATTTGATCCCGTACCCTGAAACATGATGGCTGGCATTGCAACAAACCTTTTTAAAATTCAATGCCCTTTTGCGCTTTGATACCGTCCCGAAACGGATGTTTTACCAATGTCATTTCTGTTACCAAATCCGCAGCGGCGATCAGCTCATCCCTGGCATTGCGCCCGGTCAGGACAACATGCGTCATAGGCGGCTTTTCCTCCAGTAAAAAAGCAACAACCTCGTCAATATCCAGATAGTCATACCGCAAGGCAATATTGATTTCATCCAGCAGCACAAATTGTATATTCGGATCGCGGATAAGCTCTTTTGCCTTTTCCCAGCCTGCCCTTGCAGCGGCTATATCGCGCGCGCGATCCTGTGTCTCCCATGTAAACCCCTCTCCGGAAACAACAAAGATACATTCTTTCTGAAATCGCTGTTCCAGAAAATCACGCTCTCCTGTGCGCCAGGTTCCCTTGATAAATTGTACAACCGCACATGGCATTTGATGGGCAATACAGCGCATGATCATACCAAAGCCAGAGGAGGACTTGCCTTTGCCAGCACCAGTATGCACAGCAATAAGACCCTTTTCTTCTGTCTTGCCGGCCATCAATTTATCACGCGCAGCCTTGATTTTCCGCATCTTCGCGTTATGCGCCTGATTACGGGCTGTATCATCAGATATCGGTTTAGGCTCACCTGTCATTAACATAATCCTATGCTAGAGGGGGGAAGGCGCAGTATGGCCTAAATTTACCTGGCGTGCAATTGCAAGCGAGAGGGCATTCAGGGCGACTGGCACACCCCGCAATATTATCAAAATGGCAAAATGGTTTGCAATGGATAGATAAAAATGCCTATCAGATGTCGGATTCTGACCAGTGACTTGCAGGGAATTAACGCTAGCATAATCTATTCGTACTACCCTGCGGATTTATCAGTTGTCATGGTATTGTGAGGCGCATATCATCGGGCATCAAAACCGCTATTTTATCCACTGATTTGAAAGAGATTTTAGAGGCACGCTTATGGCATCTGTAACGAAAATTCCAGTCAGCATCATAACAGGCTTTTTGGGTTCCGGTAAAACCACATTGATCAGCCAGTTGATGCAGAATACGCAAGGCAAGCGGCTGGCAGTTATCGTCAACGAGTTTGGCGATGTCGGGGTAGATGGCCAGATTTTAAAGGAATGTGCTATTCCAAACTGTCCCGAAGATAATATCATGGAATTGTCTAATGGCTGTATTTGCTGCACGGTGGCAGATGATTTCATCCCGACTATCGAGGCGCTGATGGCACGAGTACCGCAGCCGGAACATATCCTGATAGAAACCTCTGGCCTGGCCTTGCCAAAGCCTTTGCTACAAGCCTTTGACTGGCCAGATATTCGCTCGCGCATTACCGTGGATGGCGTGATAGCTCTGGCCGATGCAGAAGCGGTTGCGGCCAATCAGTTTGCCCCGGATTTAGACGCTGTTGAGAGGCAACGTAGCGCGGATGACCAGCTGGATCATGACACCCCGTTATCCGAAGTGTTTGAGGATCAGATTGCCTGTGCTGATATGGTTCTTTTAACCAAATCAGACCTGGCGGATACCGATCAGAAAGAGCGCGCCCGCCGCGTCATCGCAGATTTAGCCCCGCGCAAATTGCCCATCATCGAAGTAACCGAAGGACAAATTGACCCGCGCCTGATTTTGGGGCTGGAGGCAGCAGCTGAAAATGATACAGATGCCAGGCCCTCGCATCATGACGGTGTGCCAGAACATGATCATGAAGATTTTGACAGCGCTGTATTTGATATTCCGACCCTGGCCACAGCAGAAGAATTGACCGCCAGGATTGAACAGCTTTCGAATGAGCTGCAAATCTTGCGGGTGAAGGGCTATGCAGCGGTTTCTGGAAAGCCGATGCGTCTGTTGGTTCAGGCGGTTGGCAGCCGGGTGCGCGCCCAATATGATCGGATGTGGCATCCACAAGAAGAAAAGCAGGGAAGGTTAGTTGTCATTGCAGAACATGATCATTTGAATGAAACAGCTATTCGCGCCATTTTGGAAGGGTAAAACCACGCGATGCACGTTCTTTTTGTTGAGCGTCACGGATTAGAGGAAACAGAGATCCCCGTAGATTTGGATCACTCGCCGGCTGATCTTGTCGTTCTATCCTTTTCAGACAGTGATCTCGGCGCCTTTGCCGAAGGCTGGCATCGTGGATTTTCGCTGCAAAGCGATAATTTTCCAACCTTGCGCCTGGCTAATCTTGCCGCCCTTAAACATCCCGTATCGGTAGATACCTATCTTGAAAAAACCCTTTGCCATGCCAAGGGTATTTTAATCCGGCTTATCGGCGGCAAGCCATACTGGTCATACGGGTTGCAGCGCGTTGAAATAATGGCGCGCCAGAAAAATATAGCGCTGGCTGTGGTGCCGGCTGATGGGCGTGATGACCCGCAATTGGACGCGGCCTCCACCTTGCCTGTTTCCACCTTGCGCCAGCTTCAGCATTATTGCGAGACAGGCGGCACAATTGCCGCGCAGGCGGCATTGGCACAATTGGCGCTGGCATCGGGGCTTCATACGCGCCCTGTTCCGGGAAGCAAATTTATTGGCACAATTGGCGGCTGGACACCAGAGCATCAGATTTGCTGTCCGGTTACCGCACGTGGAACAGAATTTGACCGCCCGCTGATTATCATTACCTTTTATCGCTCTTATATCGCGGCCGCTGATCTGGGGCCTATTGAGGCGTTGTTTCTAGCATTGCAAGATAAAGGCTTTAGCGTGATGGGGCTGTTTGTGCCATCACTAAAAGCGCCAGGCGCGGCGGCATGGCTGGCACGCCAGATCGAACATTACCAGCCGGTAGCGATTGTCAATGCAACCTCCTTTTCCGGCAAAGGGGCTTCGGGCAGCTCTCCTCTGGATAGTGGGGGGGTACCGGTTTTCCAGATTGCCCTTTCTACTTCCAGCCGTGCTGCCTGGGCAGAAGCAGAACGCGGATTATCGCCGGCTGACCTTGCCATGCATGTTGTACTGCCTGAGGTGGATGGACGGCTTTTTGCTGGTGTAGCCTCTTTTAAAGAAGCAAGCGAAAAAGATAGGGAGCTTGAATTTAGCCGGGTGATACATCAACCTGACAGCGATCGCATTTCTGCTATTGCACAGAAAATCTATCGCTGGTACCAGCTGCAAAATACGCCATCCGAGATGCAGAAGCCTGCCCTTATATTATCCACCTATCCTGGCCGGCCATGGCAAATGGCACATGCGGTTGGCCTGGATGCGCTGGCATCCGCTGAGGCCATTTTACAAGATTTGGGACATTGGCGCGGCTCTTTGGCACAGCCTCTGGAAAAATCTTTACTAGAAGAAAAAATATCCTGGCCAGTGACAGAATATGTTCACGCCATTCGCCGCCTGCCCGCACCAATGAAAGACGAGCTTTATTCCATTTGGGGCGAGATTGAAACAGACAGGCTGGTCCGCAATGGTGTCTTTGAGTTTCCAGCCATCCATATAGGTAACGCGATTATTGCCCTGCAACCAGAGCGGGGCAACCCGGCTGATCGGGAAACAGATTACCATGATGTCTCGCGCGTGCCGTGCCATGGATATGTTGCTTTTTATCTATGGCTGCGGGTCAGGGCGCAGGTCGATGCGCTGGTTCATATCGGGGCGCATGGTACGCTGGAATGGTTGCCAGGCAAAGCTGTTGCGCTCTCGCAAAATTGCTGGCCAGAGATGCTGGTTGGCGATATGCCGGTTATCTATCCCTTCATTGTCAATGACCCGGGCGAAGCGGTGCAGGCAAAGCGCCGTATTGGCGCGGTAACTCTTGGCCACATACCGCCCCCCTTGCGGCAATCAGATATTCCGGCTCAATTCAGTTATCTGGAATCCCTGCTGGATGAGTTTTCCAATGCAGACGGGCTGGATGCAAAGCGCCGTGACAGATTAAAAGACAGCATTCGCTCGGAAGCGTATGCCTTGGGCATTGGCGCTGATTTAGGCTTCGATGAGGATATCGGCGAAGCTGAAATTCTGACCCGCATTGATCGCTTTGTCTGTGATATCAAAGAAAGCCAGTTCGGTGATGGTTTACATATTTTTGGCCGGGATCAGCAGCTGGATTCTGCCTTTGATGTAGCCGCATCTGCAACAGCAGAGGCAGAAGCCATCCGGCAAGCCTTATCAGGGGTCTGGATTGCCCCTGGCCCGGCTGGCTCGCCCTATCGCGGACGCCTGGATGTGTTGCCGACCGGGCGCAATCTATATTCTACCGACCCGCTTTCCATACCGACCCGCGCTGCCTATGCACAGGGCGTAAAACTGGCAGATGAATTTATCCGCCGGCATTTGCAAGACCAGGGAGACTGGCCCAGCGGCGTCATCGTTGATTTATGGGGATCTGCTACGATGCGTACGGCAGGGGAAGAATTTGCAATGGCCTTGCATCTATTGGGCGTAAAACCGGGCTGGATAGAGGGCTCTGAGCGTATATCCGGAATTGAAATCTTGCCCATTGCTGTACTGGATCGGCCACGAATTGACGTAACCTTGCGCGTATCCGGCCTTTTCAGAGATGTTTTCCCTACATTATCCAGCCTGTTTCAACAGGCGATTGATGCGCTGGCACAACGCGCAGAAACACCAGAATGGAACCCCTTTGTAACACAGGCCTCAGGGCCGCGTATCTTTGGGCCAGCACCAGGACAATATGGGCTGGGGATGGGTAAATCTGCAGAACAATTCTCGGATGCGGGCCGACAGATGGCGGCGGCGGCATGGATTGAGGCCAGCAGCTATGCCATTGATGGCGACAAAATATATAAAGCCGAGCAGGCGCTGAGGGAACGTGTGGCCCATGCAAATAGTTTTGTTCATCTGCAAGACCTGCCTGAGACAGATTTACTGATCAGTGCAGATTATGCTGCACATGAGGGCGGATTTGCGGCGGCGAAATCTGTGATAGGCGGGCCCATAGAGCTGTATCATATAGATGCGACAAACCCGGACAAGCCAACCGCCCGCAGCCTGGCAGAAGAAATTGCCAGAGTTGTTCATGCCCGTGCAACCCACCCGGCCTGGCTGGCAGGGATGCAGCGTCACGGGTTTCGCGGTGCCGCTGAAATTGCCGCAACGCTCTCGCATATGGCGGCTTTTGCAAATTTAGCCGATGTTGTAGGCGCACATTTATTTGACAGCTATTTTGAAGCCACTCTGGGCAATCCGGACATTGTGCAATTTATGGCGGATAAGAATCCGGAAGCGCTGGCAGCCATGAAAGATTGTTTTCGCCAGCTTTATGAAGAAGGGTTGTGGAACACGCGGCGGAATTTTATTCGCGCAGAATTAGAACAGACGACAGAATTAGAGTTGCAGAATAGGGGCTATACCGGGCACATATCGCCAGAAATTGAGGGGGCCAGGTAATGCGACCAAACAGGAAAGGCTGGTGTCCTTCGGCACATAGGCCGATGATGTCCGGAGACGGGTTGCTGGTTCGTATCAAACCTGCCTATGGTCAGCTATCCAGCGCCCAGATAGAAAATATAGCCGATTTATCCGACGAATTCGGGCATGGCCTTATAGATGTGACAAGCCGGGCCAATCTGCAATTGCGCGGCGTGCAAGAAGCGCATTATCCGGCATTACTCTCTGCATTAAAAAGGGCAAATCTGGTCGCAAGCCAGGCCAATCAGGACGCCCTTAATCTGACCCTGGCACCGTTTACACAAACAGGCTCGCTTGGCTGGCGATGTGCTAAACAGCTTTATGACGCGGCGGCTGATTTTGCCGAACTGCCAGCTAAATTTGGTTTTGCGGTTGATTGTAACCGGACAAGATATCTTCACACCGCTTCTGCCGATATCCGCATAGAAACAGATGCAGATGGCCAGCTTTTACTTCGCTGTGCGACACTGCCTGCCGGATTGCCGAGCAGCGAGACAGAATTGCTGGCGGATATTGTGATGTTGACCAGCTGGTTTTCAGAACAGTGCCAGCAGCTTTCCAGTTCAATTCGGCAAAGAATGCCGGATATTTTAAACCAGCAGAAGCTGCCTGAACAGTGGGTTTCTGCCGCGCCGCGCCCCGAAACAGCCAGGCTACAGGCAGGGCAAGTCAGAGACGGTCTGTATGTGGCGGCCGCCCCTTATGGCCAACTTGGCAGCGCAGATTTGCGGGCGCTGGCAAGCGTCAATGAAGTGGTGCACATTACCACAGGCAGATGCCTGATTTTATCGAAACTGCCAACGACAGAGCATTGCCTGATTACCAACGCTTGCGATCCGAGATTGCATATTGCTGCCTGTCCGGGGCAACCGCATTGCCAGGCGGCCAGCATCCAGACCAGAGCTTTGGCAGACCATCTCATTTCAGAAAATCTGTTGCCAACTGGCAGAGATATTCATATTTCTGGCTGTGCTAAGGGGTGCGCTGCGGCCACACCGCGCGATTTATGTATTGTTGGAAATCAGGGGCAATTTGATATCGTGGAAAAAGGATGTGCCTGGCAAGCGCCAAACTATACATCCCTGACAGATACAACGCTGCTGAAACAGTTAAAAATACTGGCAGGATAGAAGGGTAATATGCCACATATTTATGAAAAAGATGGCGCCGCAATTTATAAAAAATCTTTTGCGACGATCCGGGCCGAAGCTGAATTGGCATCCTTCACCGCCGAGGAAGAGAGCATAGTTGTGCGGATGATCCATGCCGCTGGTATGGTCGAATTAGCATCCTTTGTTGAATTCACCCCTGATTTTGCCCTTCAGGCACGCGCAGCCCTGGAAGCAGGCGCGCCAGTATTATGTGATGCAAAAATGGTCAGTGAGGGGATTACGAAAAGCCGACTGCCAAAAGATAATGAGGTGATTTGCACGCTGCAACATCCCGACATACGGGCAATGGCGGCGGCGGCAGGTAATACACGTTCTGCGGTGGCGCTGGAATTATGGCGACCCTATCTTGGCGGCGCTGTAGTCGCTATTGGCAATGCACCAACCGCCCTGTTTCATCTTTTGAATATGCTTGAAGATCCGGCCTGTCCACGCCCCGCTGCCATCATTGGCTGTCCGGTTGGATTTGTTGGCGCGATGGAGAGCAAACAGGCATTGATGCAAAGCCCGCCTGTACCAAGTTGTATCGTCAGAGGGCGTTTGGGTGGCAGTGCCATCACGGGCGCTGCTGTAAATGCGCTGGCCAGTAGAATAGAATAAGGCCGGGTGGAATAAAAGAGAGAGAAGATGCAAAAAGAGGGCAGGATTTATGGTGTTGGGCTGGGGCCGGGTGCGCTTGATTTACTGAGTGTGCGCGCCGATAAACTGGTACGCGGCGCTGATCATATCGCCTATTTCAGAAAGGCTGGAAAGCCAGGTCATGCGCGGCAAATAGTGAATGAAATCATATCAAAAAATGCCACCGAATTTGCCATGGAATATCCGGTGACAACCGAAATTTCCCTGTCTGACCCCGCCTATAACCAGATATTATCAACCTTTTATGATAGCTGTTGTACGCATCTTGGTAGCTTGTGTGATGGGGGCAGTGATGTGATTGTGCTGTGCGAGGGCGACCCTTTTTTCTATGGCTCGTTCATGCATCTTCACAGACGTCTTTTGCCAAAATACGCGGTGCAGGTCGTGCCGGCGATTACCGGTATGTCAGGTGCATGGACAGCCACAAATATGCCCATTACCTGGGGGGATGATGTGCTAACCGTGCTAATGGGTACCTTGCCAGAAGATGAAATACAACGAAAAATAGCCGATACAGATGCGGCAATCATTATGAAAGTCGGTCGTCATTTAGCAAAAATAAAAAAGGCGCTGCACGCTGCCAATAAGCTGGAGGATGCATACATTATCGAATATGCAACTATGGCCAATCAAAATATTTGCCTGTTAACCGACTATCAGCCTGCGACTGCGCCCTATTTCTCTATCATCGCGCTGCACGGGCATGGACGCAGACCATGAAGGGGCGCCTGGTTATTGCCGGGCTGGGGCCGGGCAGCGAGGCACAAATAACCCCCGAGGTGCAAGCCGCTATCGCGGCGGCCACAGATGTTATTGGCTATACCCCCTATGTTGCCCGCATTACCCCGCGCGCAAACCTTGCGCTGCATCCATCTGATAACCGGGTTGAGGCTGAACGGGCACGCCATGCCCTGGATCTGGCAGCTGCAGGTCATCAGGTGTTGATTGTCTCTTCTGGCGATCCGGGCGTATTTGCCATGGCAGCGGCTATCTTTGAGGTGCTGGAAAGCGATTTGACGCGCTGGCAGCAGGTGGAAATAGACATACTGCCCGGCATCACCGCTATGTTGGCCGCCGCCGCCCGAATAGGCGCACCCCTGGGCCATGATTTTTGTGTCATTAATTTGAGCGATAATCTGAAACCCTGGGCAGTTATTGAAAAAAGATTGAGGCTTGCCGCAGAAGCCGATTTTGCGATGGCTTTTTATAATCCGCGTTCCAAATCCCGTCCCGACGGATTTGCCAGCGCCCTTGAAATCCTGAAACACAGCTGCGGGGATGATAGACCGGTAATATTTGCCCGTGCGGTCTCCACCAAACAGGAAACTGTCACGGTTATGCCCTTATCCAGGGCAGATCCAGATATGGCAGATATGCGCACCCTTGTTCTGGTGGGATCGAGCAAGACACGGCTTGTTGAACATCAGAACAAAAAATGGGTTTACACCCCCCGCTCCCTTCAGGATTGATACAGCCAGTCAAGCACCGCCTCTGGATGATAAAATTCCAGGCGTTGCGGCAAAACAGGCCGGTTGATCATCACAACATCAATTCCCAATTCTCTGGCGGCCAGTATTTTTGCATAGGCGCCCTGCCCGCCGGCATTTTTTGAGATCACCAGATCTATCTGATGCTCTTTCAATATTTTTAGATCTGCCTCCGGGGTAAAGGGGCCGCGCGATACCAGCAGTTTTTTATTCGGAAAATCAGGGGCAATTTCGGGCGAATCAACAAGCCTTAGCAGATAGAAATGATGCTTCAGGGCGCTAAAGGCATCAAGGTGAAGGCGGCCTATCGCCAGCATGACACGCCTGGCAGGCTTTTCCAGCCATTCTACAGCCTGGCGAATATCCGCAACCTGATGCCAGTTATCCCCTGTTTCCGGCTGCCAGGCTGGCCGGGTCAATGCCGCCAGATGAACCCCGCTTTGGGCACAAGCGGTATGGGCATTTGCGCTCATTTGTGCCGCAAACGGATGTGTAGCGTCTATCACATGCGTGATCTGTTCGTCCTTGATATATGCCTTTAGCCCCTCTATGCCGCCAAATCCGCCAATGCGTTTCTGGATGGGTTGTGGTCGGATACGTTGCACGCGCCCTGCATAAGAAATAATAGCCTTTATGTCTGTTTTAGCGATAAGATGCGCTAAAGCTGATGCTTCAGAAGTTCCGCCCAATATTAAGAGATTATGCTGCATGAAAACACGTCCCTGGTTGACCATTATCGGAATGGATGCAAGTGGAGCAGATAGCTTGTTGCCTGAGGCACAAAAAGCGCTGTACGGTGCCAGCATTATTATAGGGCCGGAGCGTCATTTGTCTATGCTACCAGATGTTCAGGCAATACAGATCTGCTGGCCCACCCCCTTTGAGCAGGGTATCCAAAAGCTGATATCCTATAGAGGCAAGCCTGTTGTCATGCTGGTATCTGGCGACCCGTTCTGGTTTGGGGCTGGCACACAGATTGTCCGCCACCTTGCGGCAGAAGAATGGATAGCCTGGCCAGGCATGAGCTGTTTTTCTCTTGCCGCATCGAAATCAGGCTGGGCTATCGAGCACACAAAATGCCTTGGCTTACATGCCGCAAGCTTGCACCGGCTGCGCCCATATTTGCGGCCTGGCCAGCATATTATGGCAACCTTGCGGAACGGCGATGCGGTTCAGGAATTAGCGGCCTATTTAACGGAAACAGATTTTGGCCGCACCAAAATAGAGATATTTGAACAGCTTGGCGGCAAACAGGCGCGCATTACCAGCTGTAATGCCGATGCGCTGCCAGACAGGCTTTTTCATCATCCTGTGATGGTGGGGTTGCACGTGGCAGGGGATGGCAAAGTGATGCCAAGAGCCACAGGTCTGGCGAATAGCTGGTTTGCCCATGATGGACAAATTACCAAACAATCTATCCGGGCGATGACCCTTTCTGCCCTTGCCCCTGTTTCAGGTCAGAATTTATGGGATTTGGGTGCCGGGTGTGGCTCGATAGGCATTGAATGGCTGTTGCAGGGCAGGTCAATGCAGGCAAGCGCGGTGGAACAAAATAGTGACCGCATCCAGCTGATTAAACAAAACGCCCGGCAACTGGGCGTTGATTGGCTAAATATCCTGCATAGCGATATACTCTCGGCCTTGCCGCAGCTGGACAAGCCGGATGCTGTTTTTATTGGCGGCGGATTAAGCCCTGATTTACTTGACCAGCTATGGGCTATTCTGCCTTCTGGTACCCGTATCGTTGCGAACGCTGTAACCCTCCAGACAGATCGCATTCTGACCCAGGCATACGAGCGTCATGGCGGGGAATTACAGCGCATGGAGATGGCGTCTATTACGGCTATCGGGCGGATGCAGGGGTGGAAATCAGCCTATCCGATAACCCAATGGACGGTAATACGCTAATGCGGCCCGTTTATGTAGCAGGATTCGGCTTTCGCCAACGCGCCACCCTTGACAGTTTTCGCTCTGCTTTTAACAAGGCCGCTCACGGATTTGAAATTTCAGCGATAGCCGTACCCATCGACAAGATAGATAATCCAGCTTTATATGATTTTGCAAACGAACAGGGACTTGCCATATATCCAGCACACGCTGACGCCATGCGACAGGCTGAAACCGAAACCCGATCACCTGTCACATTGGAAAAGCGACATACTGGAAGTGTCGCAGAGGCAGCGGCGCTTGCAATTTTCAAAGACCCTTCTACATTAGTCGCAACACGTCAGATTTCAGATGATAGATTGGCTGTTTGCGCTGTCGCAAAAGGATTGGAAATATGACCGTGCATTTCATTGGAGCAGGGCCCGGGGCGCCAGATCTGCTGACTATTCGGGGTCAGAACATCATCCGTTCTTGTCCGGTATGTCTTTATGCTGGCTCGCTTGTGCCGCGCGAAATCCTCGATTTTTGTCCAGCCGGCGCGCGCATTATCAATACAGCCCCTCTGGATCTGGAGGCTATCATCGCAGAATGCAAGGCGGCGAGTGACGCCGGGCTAGATGTCGCACGCCTGCATTCGGGTGACGTGTCTGTCTGGTCTGCGATGGGAGAACAGATACAGCGCCTTAAAGCTGCGGGAATAGCTGTTTCTGTTACGCCGGGTGTGCCAAGTTTTGCCGCCGCCGCGGCGGTGCTGGAGGCTGAATTAACCCTGCCCGGCGTAGCGCAATCTGTTGTTTTGACCCGCACAACTGGCCGGGCGTCAGCAATGCCGGAGACAGAAACTCTGGAAAATTTTGCCCGCACGGGGGCCACGCTTGCCATCCATCTGTCTATCCATAATTTACGCCATGTGATTGACAGTCTTGTGCCTTTTTACGGGTCAGACTGTCCAGTTGCTATCGTCTATCGCGCCACCTGGCCGGAACAGCAGATTAGGCGCGGAACACTGGAGACAATCGCCTCACAAATGTCTGAAGAAATTGATCGCACAGCCTTAATCCTGGTAGGCCCGGCATTAGGGAATACCGCCTTTGATGAAAGCCGCCTGTATGCGGCAGATTATAGTCGGCGATATCGACCTCTTTTTGCGCGTGAGGGAGATAAGGAATGAGCGCGCCGCCAGGATTGCTGATTTCTGCCCCTAATTCGGGCGCGGGAAAAACAACGGTCATGCTGGGTTTGCTGCGTGCCTTTCGCGAGCGCGGCCTGAACGTTCAACCCTTTAAAAGTGGGCCAGACTATATCGATCCAGCTTTCCATATGGCCGCATCCGCACGGGCCTCTTTCAATCTGGATAGTTGGGCAATGTCTGCGCCCATGATGCGGCATCTGGCTTCGGCAGCGAGGCACGCTGATTTGGTGATTGCCGAAGGCTCTATGGGATTGTTTGATGGCGTGGCCAGAGCCGGTGCCTATGGACATGGCTCCAGTGCGGAAACAGCGGCCTTTTTTGGCTGGCCGGTTGTGCTGGTTCTGGATATTGGCGGGCAGGCGCAATCCGCAGCCGCAACCGCACTTGGTTTTAAAGAATTTTATCCAGAGTTGCCATTTGCGGGCGTGATTTTAAATCGTGTCTCTAGCCCGCGCCATGAACGGTTAACCCGTCTGGGCATGGAAAAAGCAGGGATAGAAGTGCTGGGCGTGTTGCCGAAACGCAATGATTTAAAACTGCCAGAGCGGCATTTAGGGTTGATACAAGCTGTTGAACATCCTGATTTGGATGAGGCGATTGCAAATTATGCGCGCTTTTTAGCAGATCATGTGAATCTGGATCGGCTTTTGCCCCTGGCAGCACATCGCCCGCAAGCTGGCCAGATGGCTGTAGATTTGCCGCCGCCGCCTGGCCAGCGTATTAGCCTTGCCCGCGATGCAGCCTTTTCTTTTACCTATCCGCATCTGTTAAAACATTGGCAAGACAGTGGCGCAGAAATTGATTTTTTCTCGCCCCTTTTAGACGAAATACCCGACAAAAAAGCAGATGTTATCTGGTTGCCTGGAGGCTATCCAGAGCTTCATGCCGGCCAGCTGGCCACCGCAACAAAAACCTTTGCTGCGATACGCCAGCATGCTGAAACGCGCCCCGTACATGGGGAATGCGGCGGCTATATGGTTCTTGGTCAGGAATTAATCGACAAGGACGGGGTCGCCCATCCGATGCTAGGGCTGTTGGGACTTGTAACAAGCTATGCCGAACGCAAATTTCATCTTGGCTATCGACAAGCCAGATCTGTTTGCCAAACCCCTTTATTTGCCACAAACAGCAAATGGCGTGGACATGAGTTTCATTATAGCCGTATCCTGAAACAACCTGATACACCGTTATTTGATGTAACAGATGCAGACGGCAGGCCAGTAGCAGAAACCGGCTCTCTTCGCGGCCTTACCACAGGTACCTTTTTTCACATGATTGCAAAGGCAGATTAATGACGGGTTTTGTCAGTTTTGTCAGTTCCGGTCCGGGGGATCCAGAATTATTGACCGTTAAAGCTGTAGATCGGTTGAAACGGGCAGATGCCATTTTGTTTGATGATCTCTCTTCTGGCCCCATCCTTGGTTATGCCAAACCGGGCGCGGATCTTATCGGGGTGGGTAAACGCGCCAGCCGGCCATCTCCCAAACAGCAGGCGATTAGCCAGCTATTAGTGGATTATGCAAAAGGGGGCGGGCGAATTGTCAGATTGAAATCCGGGGATAGCGGTCTTTTTGGTCGCCTTGAAGAAGAGCTATTGGCACTAAAAAAAGCCGGGATAGACTATGAGATCATACCTGGTGTCTCTTCAGCCTTTGCCGCCACTGCAGCCGCCGGTATTCCCCTAACACGGCGATTAACCGCCCGCCGCGTGCAATTTGTTACCGGACATGATGTTACAGGCGAGCTGCCGGAAAATATAAATTTTGCCGCATTGGCAGACCCGGCCGCCACCACCGTTGTATTTATGGGCAAGCGGACATTTGGCAAGCTGCAGAAAACCTTGCAAGAACATGGCCTTCCTGCGACCACCCCGGCTTTACTTGCCGAGGCGGTTAGCACCCCCTCGCAAATTCTGCAACGTACCACCATTGGCGCGCTGGCAGCCCAATTGGCGAAGAATGTTTCATCTGCCCCGGCTTTGATCCTTTATGGCCCGCTTGCGGATCTGGATGATGATGATGATAGCTGAATTATTTCTTATCGGCATCGGCACCGGCAATCCTGGCCATGTTACACACCAGGCCATAAGCCAGCTAAAGGCAGCTGATATCATTCTGATACCGCGCAAAGGTAGCGAGAAAAGCGATCTGGCTGATTTACGCCATCAAATTTGTGATGAATTACTGGGGGCTGACACCCCCCCTATCCTTGAGTTTGACCTGCCGATACGCGATCCCGCCCGCCCCTATCTGTCGGCTGTTGATGCCTGGCATGAGGCGATTGCAGATATCTGGCAGGATACGATAAAGACTGCTAAAACAGTTATTGGTACCGCCCCCCGCACCGCCGCATTGCTTGTTTGGGGAGACCCTAGCTTATATGACAGCTCTATGCGGATAGCCCGGCGTTTAAAGCCAGCTCCGGCAATAACCATCATACCCGGCATTACGGCTATTCAGGCGCTGACAGCAGCACATAAAATTCCGATTAATGATCTCGGCAGCCCGTTTATGATCAGCACAGGCAGGCAATTGCGTGCAAACGGGTTCCCAAAAGAAGCCGACACGCTTGTCATTATGCTGGATGGCGAATGTTCCTTTCAAACATTGGTGGCAGCTGATTTTGATATCTGGTGGGGCGCTTATCTGGGTATGGAAAATGAACTTATTCTTTCTGGATATTTACCAGAGCTTGCGGATATAATCGTCCAAACACGTAAAACAGCCCGCCAGAAACATGGCTGGATTATGGATACCTATCTGTTGAGGCGGCGAGATGTCTGACAAGCATATTTTCATCTTTGGATTAGGGTATGTAGGCACACATCTGGCACAGGCGCTATATTCACAAGGCTGGAGGGTTACCGGCACCACCAGAAACCCTGGCAAGTTTGACCCGGATCTTGCACAAAAATGGCATATTCTGGAATTTAATGATGGCACGGAGATCAACAATCTGGCGCATCACTTATCGCAGGCAAGCCATGTTATAACCACTATCTCTGCCTTGTCTGGCCATGACCCTGTTCTGGCAACACATGAGGCGGAGATACGTGCCTTTACCAGATGGGTTGGCTATATTTCTGCAACATCGGTCTATCCTGATCAGCAGGAGGGCTTTATTGATGAGGCAGTGCCGCCGGCGCCAACAACAAAGCGCGGAAAAGCACGGCTGGCCGCAGAACAGCAATGGGGGCAGATATGTAATGCAGAAATTCTGCGAGTGGCTGGCATATATGGGCCTGGCCGCAATGCCATCGAAGCGGTTTTAGACGGAAAAGCGCGGATAATAGAAAAAAAAGGGCAGCTATTCAACCGCATCCATCAAACCGATATCACCGCGATTATTCTGGCCGCTATGGCGAACCCGCGCCCGGGCCGGATTATTAATCTATGTGATGAAGAACCTACTCCTCAAGCAGATGTAATACGCTATGCAGCCCAGCTGGTCGGCCAGGCCCCTCCTGCACCTATTCCATTTGAAGACGCAGATCTAACCCCTATGGCGCGTTCATTTTATCAATCACATCGCCGGCTACGCTCTTCGGTAATCGGGCCGGAACTCGGGCTGTCTCTGCGCTATCCAACCTACCGCGAAGGCTTGAAATCGCTTCTGGAGCACGTGCAAGCCAAACGCTGATAGCGCGCGATATGATGGCCAGAACTGAGAACGCAAAATAATCTATTTATAGCTTGAGGGCGGATATTTCGTGGATGCATTTTTAATCTATGCCGGCCTGTTTGCCAGCGCCTTTCTAGCCGCCACCATCTTGCCTGCCCAGTCTGAATTGGGGCTGGGGGCATTGCTGGTACAGGGCGAGCATATCCCTTTCTGGCTGATATTTTTTGCCAGTATCGGCAATATTCTGGGCGCGGTGGTGAACTGGGTTCTGGGGCGCAAATTCCAGCAGCTGAAATCAAAAAAATGGTTTCCTGTCACAACCGGCCAGATGGCGCGTGCCAGCCGCTGGTTTCAACGATTTGGGGTATGGAGCCTGCTGCTCAGCTGGATGCCCATCATTGGCGATCCCCTCACTTTAGCGGCTGGCCTGTTGGGCGTGCGTTTCTGGCGCTTTTTAATTCTGGTCACACTGGCAAAAACAGGCCGCTATATCGCGGTGGCGATTTTGGTCTTTCATGTCTGGTAGGTACTGGAAAAGCTGGTTTTGGCCGATATGCAAAGCCAGGGGTTCGGGCGTTCCATATCTCCCGCCCCATATCACATGATGGAATAGCTGATTTCAAACTGTCCGCATTATGGTAAAAGGGAGGTCTCGGAAAGTAGGAAAACCGAGACCTCCAACGGGGGGAAGGCTTTTTCAAGCCATACTTTTTACCCACGCATGGTCCTATTGGATTTGCGTGGGTTTATTATTTTTTGCTAATTTATGATAAATTTAAATAACATATTGTTATTGCTATAGTTTTTTTTAATTTTTTTTAATTTTTTTTAATAATTCTGCATTTTTTTAAGCATCGTCACAGATTTTGCCCCGGTCAGAAAGCAGGACAGGCGAATTTGTTCCTGAATTTCGACGATTTTATCACTCAGCCTGTCGGGGTGTAGCTGGCCATTATCATCTTCCAGACTTTGTAACAGCCCCCCTGCCATACCTGCCATATCTGCCCCCAGCCACAGCGTTTTGGCAATATCCAGCCCATGGCGAATACCGCCCGAGGCAATGATATGCATATCCGGGGCGATATGGCGTGCACCTGCCAGCGCATCGGGCAGATCAATCCCCGCCGATAAAAAAGGCTTATAAAGGCTCTGTTTTTCCGGGTTCTGGCGCAACCATTCAATCAGCGCCCAATTAGTACCGCCACGTGCCGCCACATCTATATAGGCCACGCCGGCTGCATAAAGGCGGCGCACCACAGCAGCGGACAGCCCCGCCCCCACTTCCTTGACAATAATCGGACAGGCCAGTTTATCAACCAGACGACCAATAGCCTCTTCCACGCCCTGCCAGTCATGATCGCCTTCCGGCTGGATAGCTTCTTGCAGCGGGTTTAGATGGATAGCCAGCGCATCGGCCTCAATATCGCCAGCCGCGCGTTCTGCCAGTGCAAGGCCGGCCTTGCCCGTAATTTGCACTCCGCCCAGATTGCCTATCAAACAGGCTTTTGGATGGGCTTTACGCAATGCGTGCTGGGACTGGCCTGCTTCCAGGCTGGCCCTTTGCGAGCCAAGCCCGATAGCGATATTATGCCGGCTCGCCACCGAAACAAGGGCGGCATTTAGCGCATCTGCCCGCGCGGTTCCCCCTGTCATGCCGGTTATCAGCAAGGGGGCGGCCAGCTGGCGGTGCAAAAAACGGGCGGTGATATCTATCTGTGGCAAATCCAGCTCTGGCAGGGCGCAATAGGGCAGATCTATCCTGTCCAGCAGATGAGATGGCCGCGCGCCATCTGCCAGCGTCTGTTTGGCCAGATCCAGATGGGCATCTTTACGCTGTGATGCAGAATGTTCGCTCATGACACGCCTCTTTTTTCATATACAGGCCGAAACAGGCCATCTACCAGCAGCATATGCGGTACAGTCAGCGCGGCAAGTGCAATAAACACGGTGCGCAAGCCGGCCTCACTTGCCGACAGGGCGGCCAGATCGCGTTGCAGATAAAAGGCCAGCCCGGCCGCTATCCAGGTTACAAGCGTCAGCAAAACCGCTATGGTCAAAATCTTTTGGCGCGAGAGCATCTGTTGCATAGCGGTCCAGATAAAATAGAAATGACGGCGTGAATGCACCAGACAGAAATAGACCGCAAACCCGGCCAGAGGCGGCAATAGCCCTGCCAGACAGCACAAAATCCCGATTTCCAGGATGGCCCCGCGCAAAGCGCCGTAGCGAAGGCTGGCCAGCACATAAATGGCAAATCCGGTCATCCAGACAGGCAGCAGCAACGCTGTCACAGCCATCAGCATATTGGCATTTTCACCTGCCAGAGCTGCATAAAGACCGGCTACTTCTTGTATATGCAAGGCAGGCAGAACAATTCCGACAATCCCGCCATGGACAAAGATACGCACGCCCGTTAATGCCCGGCCCCACTTGCCGGCAGGGGCGCTAGCAAAGGGCTGTATGTCACCGCTGCCAAAATGGATAATGCTTAACATCAGGAACAGACCCAGCGCCAGCATCGGCATAAAAGCCCAAAAGCCGATATATAGCCCTGCAAGCAGGCTATAGGCGACAAGAAAGCCTGTCATTTTCATCACCGAGCGTCCGGCGCCCAGAAAAAAAGCGATGGCCCCGTCAAATGCCCCGTGCGGCAAGCCAATGGCCATCACCGCGAATAAAGCAAAAATATCGATAGGGGTAAGCATCAATCCCTCTTTATTTTTGAGCGTTTAAACGCCGGTATAATCTGGGCTATAAATATCTGCTTTGGCATCGCCAGAATCAGTTTGGCATAGATAGATAAATCTGCAAGGCCGGACATAAATTTGGCCAATTCATCGCCGCTTAACGCCTTTGCCATCCGCAGAAAAATATCCGGCGCAGCCTCTGGATGGGCTTTCAGAACAGCTAAAAACACCCTGTCCAGCCAGCGATCCACCGCCCGGTGCGGAACAGGGACTTGGGTAATTTTCTGCCCTTCTGCCAGATGCCGGGCTATCTGTTGCACCTGTTTCTGGATAAAAGCGAACGCATAGCCGGATGACGCGCGCACACAGCCCCCATTTGCCCCTATCGCCAGCAGGGAGGGGTCGCGCGGGGATAGAAAATTCATCGGAATACAACCCGCCTCTTCCCGCAGAATCTGAAAATCTTCAATCTGATAGATATCCTTTAGATAGGTCTGGATAGCCTGTTCATAAAAGGTGCTATCCTCTGTTTGTTCAGAAAAAAAAGTGGATTCAACCAGCGCTGTATTTTCAGAAAACGGCAGCAGATAGATAAAATGAATACCGCGGGACTGATCGCATCTGAAATCCATCAGGGTGAGGATATTTGCATCAAAAACAGCTTTATCGGTCTTGATTTCCCACCCCTTGAAATGTTGTAACAGGCTGTTTTCCGGCACATCAGGGGTGCGGCTATCCAATACCAGCCCCAGCCCTAGCCTCTGACCATCTCCATCTCCATCTCCATCTCCATCTCCATCTCCGGCACCGGCGCCCGGCTCTGGCGCCCCTTGTTTAAAGGCCAGTTGCCCTTCTGCCTGTTTTAGACAATCTTTCAGCCATACCGCGCTTTCCAGCCCATGATAGGCAAAGCGCTCACTTTTCTGGGTTACCCGCCCAAACGGGGTGATAATCTGCCAATATTGCCAGCTCTTGCGCGATAGCTGTACTGCCTCGGCCAACCAGGCAGTCTGCCAAAAGCCCCAAATATGGCTATGCTCTATCGCCGGGGTAAGAGCGCCATATATAGCTGCCTTTGCCGATATCCTGCCAGAGGCCAGATGCGGGGCAAGCGCGCGTGCCAGAGACAGCCCGGCACATCCCGCCCCCCAGATAGAGATAACCTCATTTTCCGGCTTTGGCTGATTTTCTGTCATCTATCTGCCCCCCCGGATAATCGTGTCCCCCGGATAATTTTGCCCACCCGGATAATCGAACAAGGCAGATTGCAACCCTTCCTGATAAGCGGGTTTCTGGCGCACTCTGGCAGCCAGGCTGGCAGAGGCGGTCAGGCTGGCAAGGGTTTTTTCTGCCCCGTTTGTTACCGCCCGCCCCCTTGTCCAGTCCAGCTGGCGGCGGCGTAATTTCTGGCCGATTTCCCGATAGACATTTGCCGCAACCGCGATAGCGATATGGGCACGAAAAGGCAGATAGACCAGCCCCCTTTGCCCGCTTTCATAATAGCGATTTGCCAGATGAAGAAGCCTGTCTATGGCTGTTTTAATGGCCAATGCCTCCGCCCCTTGCGGGTCACGTGCAGCTTCACAAATATCTTGCGGGCCAAGGTTTCCTGTCCATTGGGCGGGCAGATAGCGCCTGCCCATTTTAGCATCCTCCAGCACATCGCGGGCGATATTGGTCAGTTGCATGGCAATGCCCATATCCACCGCAAAACAAAAAGCGTGCCTGTTCTGGCATCCCAATATTGGACACATCAGCAACCCCACCGTTCCGGCAACCTGATAGGCATATTTTATCAGCCCGTCTTCTGAAGCGATGGCCACTTCGCCCTGATCAAATAACAGCCCCTCCAGCAAATGCAAAAACGGCATTATCGGCACGTGGCAGGCTTTCATCACCGGCAGGAAGGCCGCAAGTGCCGGATCAATTTCGGCTATCGCCTTGCCATCTGCCAGCCTCTCTAGCTGGGTCTGTATCGCCGCAAGCCGCGCTGGCCCATCGGCGATATCCCCATCTGCCAAATCATCCAGTGTCCGACAAAATTGATAGAGATGGGCCGCATTATAGGCTGTCTTGCGCCCCAAAAAATGCGATGCCCAGAAAAAGCTGCGCCCGCCCCTGGCCAGCACATTTAACGCCTGCGCATCTGCTGCAGCCGCTTCTGTTCTTTGTATCTTTGTTGCGTGCCGGCCCATTTTTCTGCTCTGTTTACTACCGCCTTTTCAGGTGCAAATCCATGCTGGATTACCGCGTCTTTGCGGTATCTGCTGTTTCTTCTTCTACCAGCGCCTCTACCACTTTTGCCGAACATAACACCCCTGGCATACCGGCGCCCGGATGTGCGCCCGCTGCAGAAAAATACAGATTGCCCAGATGCGGGTCACGGTTATGATATCGAAACCAGGCCGATTGCGTGAATTTGGGCGCGATAGAAAATCCTGCCCCATGCATCGAGCGATACCGGCTTTTGAAATCTTCCGGTGTCATATAGAAATCTTCGACAATATGCGCCCCCAGCTCTGGCATAATGGTTTTTTCCAACGCGCTGACAATGCGCTGTTGCAAAACAGGGCCTTCTTTTTTCCAATCCACCTCGCCTTGCAGATTAGGCACAGGACACAGCACATAAAAACTATCGCACCCGTCAGGGGCAAAGCTGGCATCTGTGGCGGTTGGCCGGTGCAGATATAAAGAAAAATCCTCTGACAGAATTTTGCGATTAAAAATATCATGCAATAGCGCTTTATACCGCTTGCCCATCCAGATGGTGTGGTGGGCGATATCGGGATATTTTTTCTTCGTGCCAAAGAATAATACATATAACCCCATGGAATAGCGGGTCATATTGTCCGGCAGGGTTTTTTTGCGTCTGCCTTTATGGGCGGGCAGCATTTCAGCATAAATGGTGGGCGGATCGCCATTACAGATAATCCGGTCAGCGTGAATTTCTGTGCCGCCTTGTGTGCGTGCACCAACAACCCGATCGCCTTGAACCAATATCTCCTCAATGTCTGTATCCAGCTGGATATCAATGCCCTGCCGGCGCATCAGCGCTTCTAATTCTGCGACCAGCTTGCCGGTGCCGCCCATACAAAAATAGACCCCCCATTTGCGTTCCAGATAATGGATCAGCGCATAGATAGAGGTGGTATCAAAAGGATTGCCGCCTACCAGCAAGGGATGGATAGAAAAGGCCTGTCGCAAAAGCGGATGTTTAATATGGCTATTGACCAGCTGTGCGACGGTCATATAGCTCTTCAGGCGCAATAATTGCGGTATCTGTTTCAGCATCGCCCCGAAACGGGTAAAGGGTTTATCGGCCAATTCGCTAAAGCCGATGTCAAAGATATCCCTGGAGGTCTGGATCAGCCTGTCATAATTTTTGGTATCTTCTGGCGAAAAACGCGCAATCTCGGCATGGGTATCTTCCAAAGACGGGCGATAATCAAATTCAGACCCATCATGGAAATGAAAGCGATACCAGGGATCAAGCGGGCGAAAATCCAGATGATCCTCGCGCTTTTCCCCAAATAGCGCAAATAGCTCGTCAAATAAAAACGGAGCGGTGATCACCGTTGGCCCGGCATCATGGCGAAAACCGCCTTGCTCGAAGGCCTGGGCGCGCCCGCCTATGGCACCAAGCCGCTCAACCAGCGTGACGCGGTGACCCCTGGCACGCATCCGCAAGGCAGCGGCAATGCCGCCAAAGCCAGAGCCAATAACAAGCGTATGTGTTGCGCTGTCACCAGCATCCATTTTGCCCATGTCATTCATGACAATGCTGCGCTCCCTATGTGGGGGTAAAAATTGTAAAAAGCCGGTTCGGATAGGCACATATAAGATGTGCCTGATTTATTCCCTGTAGTGTGCCAGCAATTAGCTGTTATCTGCAACAAGATCTCTGCAGACATGGCGCAATTGCGCTTTAATCGGGGTAATGATGGCCTGACAGTCAGACGGAAGGGCATCAGACGAGCTTTCTGCTTCATCAAACATACTCATCAGGGCAGAAGCGGTCATCGACAAGGCCGGCGAGCGGCGAAGGCGTGTTTGCCAGTCCAGCGCATTATGGTCTGTACCAGAGGCCAGCCATTTATCAAACGCGCTGGCATGTTCCCTGTCCAGGGTGGTTCTGAACATCACTATTACCGCATTGGGTGCGCGGCGCAATAAATCCGATGCCGGGCTGGCAGCCCCATCCTTGCCGAGCACATTCAGCATATCATTGGCGATTTGATAGCATCCGCCAGCCGCCGTAAAAAATCGCTGCAACGGGGCAATGATATCATTTCTGTCTGCCAGATGGGCAATGCCTTCTACCGACGCCACGAAAAGAGGCGCTGTTTTGCCGGTACTGATATCCATATATTTTGCCCAGCTTGGATAGCTATCTATGGCAAATTCCAGTGCCTGACCCGTGGTGGTTGCCGCCATGTGATAAGATAGCACGCGAACCAGCCGGGGCGTTTGCCCCATCACGGCCGCCTCTGCTGCCAGCTCAAAGGACAGAGCGATGAGCCAGTCGCCAAGAGCCAGTGCAGTATCCCTGCCATATTGTGCCCATACAGACGGTGCCCCGCGGCGCACCATATCGCCATCGCAAATATCATCATGTACCAGAGAGGCATTATGCAGAATTTCAACCGCCGCTGCCCAGCGAAGCGAGACTGCCCGAGGCACCCCGAAACAATCCGCAGCGGTTAATGCCATGCGTCCGCGTAATTGCTTGCCGGTCTTTTTAAAATGGTGATGGGCAGGCTTGCCAAGCGGATGGCGATTATCTGGCAAGCGGCTGAGAATAAAATCTGAAAGGGATTGGGCGCTGTCCGAAAGGGGTACATT
>JAURQT010000098.1 GCA_030835985.1 Alphaproteobacteria bacterium | reverse complement strand
CATTGGCAGGATATTCTGACCTTTTTAAATATCATCATCGAACAATGGCCGCAGATTTTAAAAAAGCGCGCCCTGCTAGACCCGGTTGTTCGGAAAATGATGCTGGCAGACCAGCAAATAGAAAGCTGGAAAACCGCCCCGCCTGACCATCCGGTTATTCTGGCAGGCTCGACAGGCTCTTTGCCAAAAACCCAGCAAATGATGGCAGCTCTGGCAGAATTGCCTTGCGGAATAGTGGTATTTCCAGGGCTGGATAATCGCCATTATTCCCCTTCTGAATATGAGGCGATAAGCACAGATACAGGCCATCCCTTTCATCAATTGCTGAAAACCCTGAAGCATCTGGATATCGCGCCGGAAGCGGTGAAAAGCTGGCCAGATCATACCGCTATCCGCATATCTGATTTCGCCCCGCCCAACCTGAACCGCACTGAATTTCTAAGACAGGTTTTCAAACCTGCCCCCCTGACCCGTGAATGGCGGCGTATCCGCGAAGATTTTCCTGAAATGGATAAATCGGCCATTTCCGGCCTGTCTGTCATTGCCGCAAAGGATATGCAGCAGGAAGCCGATATTATTGCTGCGGTGATGCGCAAGACACTGGAAGATAAAACAAAGACAGCGATGCTGGTTACCCCGGACAGAAAGCTGGCACGCCAGGTAAGGGCAGCCTTGCTGAAATGGGATCTGGATATTGAGGATAGTGCCGGAACGCCCCTTAAAGACAGCTATGTTGGCAGCTTTTTAACCCTTATTGCAGAATGGTTTGCCAGTGCTGGCAAGGCTCTGGATTTGCTGGCATTGCTCAAACATCCGCTTGCCAGTGCAGGGTTGCCGTACGCCAAATATCAAAAGCTGGTTCGACGATTAGAGAGTGAGGCCTTGCGCGGCTATCTGGCAGATAGCTCTGTTAAGGGGATATCGGCGCGTTTGCGGGCGCAAAAAAACAGTGCCGAGCTTCTGGCCTTTTATGAGCAGAATATTCTGGGCGCGCTTGCCCCGCTCATCGCGCTATTGGAACATCCAGGCCCGTCTCTTGGCAAGCTGGCAGATGCACATGGAAAGGCAGCCGAGCTGCTTGCCCAGAGCGATATTGAAAATGAGGCCGTGCTGAAATTATGGGAAAGCCCGGATGGCAAACAGGCCGCTGCCCTGCTGGCAGAGCTAGGCGAGGCAGGCCATGAAAATGGTGTCAGACAAAGCGAATATGCCGGCGTGTTTCGGGCCCTGTCGGATGGCTATGTGGTGCGCCGTGTGTGGCGCAGCCATCCGCGTCTGGCAATTTTGGGTACGGTTGAAGCGCGGATGCAACATGCGGATCTGATCATTTTGGGCGGGGTAAATGAAGGGATCTGGCCGCCGCGCCAGCACGCTGACCCCTGGACAAATGATACAATCAGACAGGGGCTGGGCTTGCCGGACAGGCGCTGGCGATCCGGCCTGTCTGCCCATGATTTTTTCATGCTGGCTGCCCATGATGAGGTGATAATCACCCGCTCTATTCGCGCCGATGATGCGCCGACCACCCCCAGCCGCTGGCTGGAGAGGATGCAGGCTGTCTTGCACGCTTCTGCCTTGAAAGAGGGGCTGGTCACCACAGCCGATGCAGAAGTGATGGCCGCTATTTCTGCCTGCCAGTATCTGGCGGTTCAGGCCACAGAGATGCCCCGGCCATGCCCGCCTTTATCCCTGCGGCCAAAGCAATATTCAGCCACAGATTTTGATCTGCTGATATCAGATCCCTATCAGATTTATGCCCGAAAAATTTTGCGCCTGCGCCCTCTGGATGAGATGGATAAGCGGCCGGATAATGCGCTAAAGGGCAGTTTGATCCATGAAATTTTAGGCGATTTTCTGCAAAGCTATCCAGATGGCGCTTTACCAGAAGATGCAGCAGAACAGCTGTGCGCGGCAGCAGAGAAATGCTTTGCCCCCTATCTGGTGCATCCACCTGTCCAGCTGTTCTGGCAAACAAAGTTTAAAAAAATTGCCCATTGGTTCTGCCAAAATGAACAAGAGCGCCGCGCCGGACTGGAAAGAAGTTTTGCAGAAGAAACAGCAAAAATTACCGTGATGACGGATGCCGGGGAAGTGGCGATAACTGCCCGTGCTGACCGGCTGGATAAGCTGACAGATGGCACCATCGCAATTATTGATTACAAAACAGGCGCCACGCCCAATAAAAAACAGCTAGAGCAGGGACGTGCTGCCCAGCTGCTGGTCGAGGCTGCCTTGCTTGGGGCAGGGGGATTTTCTGCGCCTCTGCCGGATTTTGATGAACATAATATCCCCGCCCCGCAGCTGTCCTACTGGCAGCTATCGGGCCATTATGGGCGCATTGCCGATGTAAAGGAGGTGACCCCGAACAATCTGGATATTGCCCGGCTTATCGATCAGCTGGGCGGGCTGGTAGCCTATTTCAGCTGTGCCGATACGCCCTTCTTGCCAGAACCTGATCCGGCATCGCGGCCTAAATTTTCGGATTATCGGCATCTGGCACGGGTGCGCGAATGGCGCCCGCAGGAGGTTAAGGATGACTGAGCCATTGGTAGATATTCAGGCAGCCGAACAGGCCACCATCCTGCAACGCGCCGCCGCCCGCCCCGATCACTCGGTTTTTGTATCGGCAAATGCCGGGACAGGCAAAACACAAGTTCTGACCATGCGGGTATTGCGCCTGTTATTATCAGGGGCGCCGGCCGATACCATTTTATGTCTTACCTATACCAAGGCAGCGGCGGCCGAGATGCGCCATCGCCTGAATAGAGAATTATCTCATTGGGCTATTTGTGATGAAAGCGATTTGTTATCGGCTCTGGAAAAGATAGGCATAGAGCGGCCTTCGCAAGATCAAATAGATACAGCGCGCAGCCTGTTTGCTCATATTCTGGATCATGAAGATGGCCCCTTGATAGAAACAGTGCATTCTTTTTGCCAATCAGTTTTGATGCGCTTTCCCATCGAAGCCGGTCTTGCCCCGCAATTTGACCTGATCTCTGACCATGATCGCAATATGCTGCTCAACGAATGTTATTATGCCGCGCTTGGCGATGCGAATAGTTCTGTGGCAACGCGCGAAGCCAAAGCCTTTAGACGGCTGGCCGCACAAAGTGATGATGATCAGATTCTGCAACGCCTGAAAGGCTTTCTAGGCTATCGCAAACACGCTCATCTCATGGCAAATAACCTGGCTGCCCGCAGTGATTTTGAAGATCAGCTATTGGGAGAGATAGGGTTTTTTAACCCCGCAGAATTACCGGATTTGATGGCGGAGACATTGGAAAATCTGGCAAATGCCCCATTGGGGGAATTGGCTAATATGCTGGGGGATGGCGGGGCTAACCAGCAAAAAAGAGCCGATAGAATAAAAGAATGGCTGGCACTGGATGATGGGCGCAAAGCATCAGAGATAGACCATTTGGCACGGGCTTTTTTAACCCAGGATGGCCAGCCCCAGAAAATTTTAACCGATAAGGCAATACGCGAAAAATATCCGGATTGCGAGGGGATGCAAGCCCCGATAATGGCTATAATCGAACGCTATCAAAATGCTGTTGCCAACGGGCTATGTTTTGAGCTGACTATGGCCCTAACCGATGCTGGCAGTGCACTTTACCGGCGCTTTCAGCAGGAAAAAACAGCCAGGGGGGTATTGGATTATGACGATCTTATTTTCTATACCACACAGCTGTTGGCACAAGAAGAGGTGATGGCGTGGGTGCGCTGGAAGCTGGATCGCGGCATTAATCATTTGCTGGTCGATGAAGCTCAGGATACCAGCCCCGATCAATGGGATTTAATTACATATCTGGCGACACCCTTTTTTGAGGATATCAGCGATGCCGGGGCAAAAAATACGCCCCAAACCGGGCGCACATTATTTGCCGTAGGCGATTTTAAACAATCCATTTACAGCTTTCAGGGTGCGCGCCCTGAAAGTTTTGCACAAAGCCGGGATGGTTTCAAACATCGCCTGACACAGGTAAAAAGGCCATTTGCCAAGATTGATTTCACTCTGTCTTTTCGCTCCAGCGGTGCGGTTCTGGAATTTGTAAACAGGCTAATCGGCAAGGGGGGGCATCACGGGCTGGGCGAGGAAAGCCCGAAACCGCACGCCACCTATCATACCCGATTAGCCGGGCTGGTAGAGGTCTGGCCGGTCATTGAATCCGAGCCGCCACCGCCGCCGCCCTATTTGGCCTTGCCGCAAATCTCCGAAGGGGATGATGGGCCGGTTCAACAGGCAAAGCGCGTGGCCGTGCATATTAAATCCCTGCTGGAGGGGGCAGAGCAATCCCATTTTGGCAAGGCGATTTTGCCGCGCGATATTCTGATCCTGCTGCGCAAAAGAGACAGCTTTTTTGCCCTGCTGCGTGCCGAGCTGGAACGCGCCGGTATCCCGGTGGCCGGGGCAGACAGAATGGCCTTGAAAAACCAGATTGAAATTCTGGATTTGCTGGCACTTGGCGATGTTTGTTTGCTACCGGAAGATGATTTGCAATTGGCGGTTTTGTTGAAATCGCCTCTTATCGGCCTGAGCGAAGACGGGTTGCTGGAGCTGGCCACAAGCCGGGCAGATAAATCCCTATTTGATCAGTTAATGGGTTTTGAGGGGGCGGCAAATATTTTTGGCGAAGCGATTAAAAAACTGCTTCATTGGCGCCAGTTGAGCCAGAATTTACCTGTTTTTGAATTTTTCAGCACGATATTGGCACAAGGCGGGCGGGCAGCTTTTCATCGTCGGCTCGGCCATGCGGTAGATGAAAGTCTGGATGCCTTTTTGTTGCGCGCACGCGATCATGGCCAGCACGGCCAGCCCGGCCTCTCGCATTTTCTATATGCCTTCCGGCAAGGCAATAGCGAGGTAGTGCGCGATATGGATACAGCTGGTGCAAATGAAGTGCGGGTGATGACCATTCACGGGGCAAAGGGTCTGGAAGCCCCTATCGTTTATCTGCCGGATATGCTGACCGCCCGGATGCCATCCGATAGCCTTGTCAGCGCAGGTGAGGCGGTTTACTGGCCAGCCGGCAAGCCTGAAAACAGCTATATGGCAGAGAAAAAAAATCAGGCAAAAACCATGCGTGAGGAAGAGGCAGACAGGTTATTATATGTCGCTTTGACCAGAGCCCGCCAGGCTTTGTTTATTTCTGGCTGGAGCCGTAAAAATAGCCGCATGGAAGAAAATAGCTGGTATGCCAGCTTGCAGGCGACATTGAAAGAATGTGAAGGCGCCAAAGAAATGCCGGATGGCCGTTGGCGCCTCACCTCAGGCCAGCCAGATAAGGCGCAAGCCGTGCCAGATGCCGCCGCCCTGCAGGTGCCTGAAATTCCGGGCTGGTATGAAACTTTGCCTGCGGATGAGCCTGTGCCTGCCCGCCCGCTTACCCCCTCTGATACAGGGGTGCGCGATACAACGATACCTTTTGCCATATCCGGGCGCACAAATGCCCTGCTTCGTGGCCAGTTTGTGCATCGCCTGTTTGAAATTCTGCCAGATTTACCGCTGGCACAAAGAAGCGCGGCTTCCATCCGCATTGCCGATATTATGGGGCTGGGCAGGGCAGGATTTGGCGCAGAGCCTGCATTTGGCGAGGCAGAAATCGCTGGCCTCTTTGAACAGGTAGAACAGGTAATGGCCCTGCCAGAGCTGGCTGTTTTATTTGCCCGTGATGCGCTGGCAGAAGCAAATATATCAGGGCTGGTAGGCGGGGTCACTGTCCAGGGGCAGATTGACCGAATGGCGATAACATCCGATAAAATCATTATTGCCGATTTTAAAACCGGAATGCCGCCCGATAATCTGTCAGATATACCGCTTGCCTATCTGCGCCAGATGACCCTTTATGGCGCCCTTGCAGAACAGATTTATCCCGGCCGCGAGGTGGAATGTCTGCTGATCTGGACGCAAATTATAAAAGCGGCCGACGTGCCGAAATCTGCCCGTAATCAGATGCTGGAAAATTTGGCAAAAGACCATCGCCAGGCGAATTAAACCCCCGCCCGTATTTCACCTGCTAAGAGCGCTAAATCACCTCTGTATCTTGATCTGGCTCCGGGGAATGCCTATCTTAAACCTATAGAGATACCCATCATCATGCGGTGTCTATGATTTTTCAAGGGAGGGCAGGGATATGCCAACAGTTACCACAACAGATGCCAATTTTGAAACAGATGTGTTACAGGCAGAAAAGCCGGTTTTGGTAGATTTCTGGGCAGAATGGTGCGGCCCTTGCAAGGCGATTGGCCCGGCTCTGGAAGAAATTGCCGATGCGATGAATGGCGATATCACCATTGCCAAGCTGAATATTGATGAAAATCCGGCTACCCCGCAATCCTATAATGTGCGCGGTATCCCGACCTTGCTGATCTTTAAGGGCGGGCAGGTTGTCGCCGAAAAAATCGGGGCAATGCCAAAATCTGCGCTGGAACAATGGATCAGCGATAGCGTTTAAGCCGCCCCT
>JAURQT010000008.1 GCA_030835985.1 Alphaproteobacteria bacterium | reverse complement strand
TGTCCAAATCTGACTGGCACAGGCCATCAGTAACCCTGTTTCGAGGTTCGAGGAGCGCGATTGTTGGAACTTGGACCTGGGAACTGGGTTCAGGCAAGGTTGCAGGTAAGGTTTTGATAGTTGACCATATCTACTGATATGATAAGCTATTGATATAGCTGGATTCAGTCACAGATTGGCGCATCGAATAGGCTTCGAACCTCTCGCACGCCGCTCCAAGTCCTTATCCGTATAAATCCAGCGTTACCTAATCATCCTGCTCAGGCTTTAAGGCGAGGTATTTCTGTCGTTACCTTGTCCAGAAGCGGATATTGGCCAGAAATTCTGATTAAAATAGAGCGATGATGAAAAAGCCTAAAATTATGCCTGTGATATGGTTGCTGGCCTGTTTTATGGGCGCGGCCTCTGCCTTTGGGGACGAGGCGGCCTATTATCGCCAAAAAGCCGCACAGGCCTTTGCGGATCAGCGTTATTTGCAAGCCGCTTCCTTTGCCGCCCAGGCCTTGTCCGAAAACCGCCAGGACAGGCAGATGCATATTTTGCTGATTCTGGCCTCGGATAAAATGGGGGCGGGGCGGCGCCATGTTTCTGATCTGTATCAGCAAGCTCTTGGGCTATATCCTGCCTCGCCCAAATTGCTGGCCCATGCCTCCGGATTTTATCAGCGCACTGGAAATCCTGGCTATGCCGCCCGGCTGGCAGATGCATTTGAAAAGGCCTGCCGGTTTAATTGCATCGATTATCGTAAAATCATGACAGCGGAACGCCAAACAAATTAGTTAGGGACAAATCAGTTAGGGACAAATTAGTTGGGGGCTTGTTTTTGGGGGCTTGTTTTCGGGGGGCAAGCCAGCTCTATTCGCCCATCTCTATTCGCCCATCTCTGCCAGGCTGTTCAGATGCGCAGCAAGCGCACTTTCCAGCCCGTGCAGATCATACCCCCCCTCCAGCAGGCTGACCACACCGCCGGCGGCGGTATCTTTGGCAAGATGTACGATATCTGTGGTCAGGGCGGCAAAATCCTCTGCCTCTATCTGCAAACCGCCAAGCGGATCGCGGCTATGGGCATCAAAACCGGCAGAAAGGATGATAAGATCGCATTTTGCCTCAGCGATAAAGGGCAGCAGGATATTGCGCCATCCGGCCAGAAATTCGGTACCATCTGTTCCCTCATCAAGAGGCAGATTTAAAATCGTGTTATGCAAACCGCGCTCATCTGCCCCGCCGGTACCCGGATAAAGCGGCATTTGATGGGAAGAGGCATAAAAGAAATCTGGCTGATCCCAGAAAGCTGCCTGTGTGCCATTGCCGTGATGCACATCAAAATCCAGCACAGCGACCCGTTTTACTGACCATTTCTGTGCCGCATGAAAGGCCGCAATCGCTGCATTGGAAAACAGGCAAAATCCCATTGCCCGATCCGGTTCGGCATGATGGCCAGGCGGGCGCATCGCACTGAAAACAGAACACGCCTGACCGGACATCACCTTATCAACCGCCAAACAGGCCGCCCCTGCCCCGCGTAACGCTGCTTCCAGACTATCAGGCCCTGCAAAAGTGTCCCCATCCAGCTGTATCAAACGGCCATCGGAAAAATCATGCCCTTCCAGCGTTTCAAAAATCATCTCCAGATAGGCCGGGCTATGCACCAGCTCCAGCTGTTCGCGCGTTGCCAGAGGGGCCGTGACAGCCGCCAGGCCAGCGCCCGCAATCGCCGATAAAACAGCGCTGTAACGCTCGGGGCGCTCTGGATGGCCAGAGGGGGTTTGATGGCGCCCGGCACTCTCATCGGTTAAAATCAAGGTCATCATTTCTCCTGAATTTGCCTTAATTCAGTGAAGCGAAATTTGGGCATTGGTGCAAGGCCAAGAATACATCGCCCCCGACCTCCGCTCGGCGAACAGCCAGACAATATCCTTATTTTTTCGCATAAATTTTAGGCTTTATAGAGATTATCCCTATAAATATGGTTAGTTTTTACGCAGTTTTACATATTTTTGCCTATCAATTAGGCATAACTAAATAATCTGGTCTTTTTATAACCCAAAGCTGGTAGCGATAAAAAGAACGATTAGACTGGCGCAAATTTGAAAACAGCGAAAGATGATTTTGGGGATTATCATGTCGAATGGATTAAAAGGAATAGTGGCTGGCATCAGCCTTATTATCTGGCCGGGTCTGGCTTTTGCAAGTGTGGATACAGGCGATACGGCCTGGATTTTAACGGCGACGGCTCTGGTTTTATTTATGACCTTGCCGGGTCTGGCCCTGTTTTATGCCGGGCTGGTTCAGCATAAGAATATTGTATCTGTCCTGATGCATCATTTTGCGCTTGCCTGTTTAATGTCTGTCCTCTGGGTAGTGGCAGGCTATAGCCTTGCTTTTTCCGGCGATGGGGCATATCTGGGCGATTTTGGCAATTTGTTTATGTCGGCCATCACCCTTGACAGCCTGTCCGGCACAATACCCGAAAGCCTGTTTGCCGCCTTTCAGATGACCTTTGCCATCATTACCCCGGCTCTTATCATTGGCGCTTATGTCGAGCGTATCCGCTTTTCAGCGGTATTGATATTCTCCGGGCTATGGCTGTTGGTTGTCTATGCCCCGGTCACCCATTGGGTATGGGGTGGCGGCTTTATGGCAGCGATGGGCGTGATGGATTTTGCCGGCGGTATTGTGGTACATGCCACCGCTGGCACGGCTGCGCTAATCGCTGCACTGGTGATAGGCAAGCGGCGGAATTTTCCCTCTATTGTCCAGCCGCCGCATAGCCCTGTCCTGACCATGATAGGGGCGTGTATGCTCTGGATTGGCTGGTTTGGCTTTAATGGCGGCTCGGCGCTGGCAGCTGGTGGCGGGGCAGCGATGGCGCTGCTGGTAACCCATATTTCGGCTGCCGTTGCCTCTCTGGTATGGATGGTCATTGAATGGAAGAAATTTGGCCGTCCCTCGCTGGTCGGGATTGTCACCGGCATGGTAGCGGGTCTGGCCACGGTCACCCCGGCTTCCGGCTTTATTGGCGTGCCAGGCGGTATTATCCTTGGGCTGGCAGGCGGTTATTTCTGTTATGTTGCGGTCGATATTATCCGCAACCGTTTACATATTGACGATAGTCTGGATGTGTTTGCCGTGCATGGTGTAGGCGGCATTATCGGCAGCTTGCTGGTCGCGGTACTGGCAACCGACAGCTTTTCCGGGCTTGGCCTGGCAGAAGGGATGAGCGTTGCCTCACAATTTGGCGTACAGGCCATTTGTGTTGCCATCACCGTCATCTGGACAGCGATTGCCTCTTATGCGATCTTGAAGATTGCCGGGGTTTTTGGCGGCTTGCGTGTCTCAGAAGAACATGAAGTAGAAGGTCTTGATCTCTCTCAACATGGCGAGCGCGGCTATCATAATAGCTAACCTCTTTCAACAATATCCTTTAAAAATACGCCCTGTTCTTTTTATCTAGGACAGGGCGTTTTGCCATTCTGCGGCAACTTCTTTATCCGCCTCTTTTTCAGGGGCAAGGCGCGAAAGGCTATCTTTATCCAGATAACAGGATAACGCCCATATTGCCATCGCCCGAAGCCTGGCATCGCCATGACCAAGATAGGGTGTTATCAACGGCATCAATTCTGGCTGACCTGCATTCCCGGCTGCGATCAATAGATTGCGCATAAATCGGATATATCCGGTGCGCTTCACAGGCGTTCTGGAAAAATAGTGGCGAAATTCTGCCTCATCAAACCTCAATAATCGGGCGATATCCGGCAACGGCCTGTCGCCGGAGGCCAGCTTGATATCCTGAGAGGCAGAGGCAAATTTATTCCATGGGCAAACCGCCAGACAATCATCGCATCCAAAAACGCGGTTTTGCATCTTTGCGCGGAATTCCAGCGGAATATGCCCGTCAAATTCAATAGTTAAATAGGATATACAGCGCCGCGCATCCAGCTTGTAGGGGGCTGGAAAGGCCTTTGTCGGGCAAATATCCAGGCAAGCGCTGCACCTGCCGCACCTGTCCTCTTGCGGCGCATCCGGGGGCAATTTACCGCTGGTTAAAATCGTGCCCAGAAATAGCCAGGAGCCATACTCGCGCGATACCAGATTGGTATGTTTGCCCTGCCAGCCAAGCCCGGCCTGGGCGGCCAACGGTTTTTCCATCAATGGGGCGGTATCGACGAAAATTTTAACCTGCCAGCCTGAACGGGCATATAATTGCGAGGCGATTTGTTTTAGCCGCCCCTTTAACACCTCATGATAATCGCGCCCGCGCGCATAGACCGAAATATTGGCTTTTTCTGTTTCTTCCAGCGTATTTAGCGGGTCGTGATCCGGCCCATAATTACAGCCAAAAATAATTGCGCTTTGGGCATCTTCCCACATCGCTTTGGGGGTGTATCGGCGCCGGCGTGTGGTTTTCAGCCAGCCCATATCGCCGTGATGGCCAGCTTCCAGAAACCCCTCCAGCCCTTTGCTGACCTCTTCTGGCAATTCGGCATCGGTAATCTGGCAGATATCAAAGCCATATTGCTGCCCTGTTTGGGCAATCCAGCTTTTTAATTTTGCCGATGAGGGGGTGTCTGTTGCCATCATTTCTATCCCAGTTTTTTATTCCGGGTTCTTTATTCCGGGTTCTTTATTGCAGCGCGTCTATATCCCCGCGCGCTTGCTGCTGGTCAAAATCGGCGGCAAAGTCATTCAGCTTTCCCTGCTCGATCGCTTTACGCAATCCGGCCATCAAATCCTGATAATAGGTCAGATTATGCCAGGTCAGCAACATCAGCCCCTGAATTTCATCTGCCTTGAACAGGTGATGCAGATAAGCACGGCTAAATTTTGTACAGGCAGGACAGCTGCACGCGCTATCCAGGGGGCGTGTATCCTCGCTATGGCGGGCATTGCGGATATTTACCGCCCCTCTTCTGGTAAATCCCTGTGCGGTGCGCCCGGAACGGGTTGGCAATACACAGTCAAACATATCCACCCCCCGCAATACCGCCCCGACAATATCAGCTGGCTTGCCCACCCCCATCAGATAGCGCGGCTTATCTTCTGGCAGCATCGGTGTGGTGAAATCCAGTGTCTGTAACATCAAATCCTGTCCCTCCCCCACGGCAAGGCCGCCAATAGCATAGCCTTCAAAGCCGATTTGCGTCAGGCTATCCACCGATTTCCGGCGTAAATCTTCAAAAACAGACCCCTGAACAATGCCAAACTGGCCATAGCCGGTACGCCCGATAAAAGCGTTGCGTGAGCGTTCTGCCCAGCGCATGGATAGCGCCATGCTTTCTTCTGCCTCCTGCTTGCTACAGGGATAGGGGGTGCATTCATCAAAGGCCATAGTGATAGTGGCATCCAGCTTATGCTGGATCTGTGTAGAGCTTTCAGGGGTCAGTTTATAGCGGCTGCCATCCAGATGGGATTTAAAGGTCACCCCCTCTTCATCAATTTTGCGCAAAGGGCCAAGCGACATTACCTGAAACCCGCCTGAATCGGTCAATAAAGGGCCGTCCCAGCCCATTAATTTGCGCACGCCCCCCAGCTTTTCAATTCTATCTGCGCCCGGACGAAGCATCAGATGATAGGTATTGGATAAAATGATTTGCGCGCCTGTTTCGGCCACTTGCCAGGGCATCATCGCCTTGACAGAGGCAGCTGTACCCACTGGCATAAAAACAGGCGTATCCACTGCCCCCCAGGCAGTTTGCACCACACCGCGCCGGGCGCGGCCATCGCGTGCCTGAACGGTAAAATCAAATTCCGGTCGGCTATCTATCATAGCGCTACGCTCCGCCTGTTTTTGAATTTTTAGAGGAAACTGTTTCTGCCTTTGCATGACAGGTCAATAAACAGGCATCGCCATAGCTGAAAAACCGATAGCCCTGTTCGATCGCATAATGATAGGCAGACAGGATTTGGCTATGCCCGGAAAACGCGCTGACCAGCATCAACAGGGTAGAACGCGGCAAATGAAAATTGGTCAGCAACATATCCACCACCCCGAACTGATAGCCTGGTGTGATAAAAATATCTGTCTCGCCAGAAAAAGGCGCCAGCTTTCCATGTGCCTGATAGGCCGCTTCCAATATCCGCAGGCTGGTTGTCCCGATAGATATAATTCTTCCGCCTCTGGCTTTGGTGTGTGTAATAGCCTCTATGGTTTCTGCACCTACCTCTCCCCATTCGGCATGCATTTTATGGCGGGCTATTTCTTCTGTTTTCACCGGCAGGAATGTGCCCGCCCCGACATGCAAGGTAACCTCGCCAAATGCAATGCCTTTGGCCAGCATCTGCGCCTTTAGCCCGTCGGTGAAATGCAAGCCGGCGGTTGGGGCAGCGACCGCACCAATATGACGGGCAAACATGGTTTGATAATCTGCCCTATCCTTTTCATCTGCCCCGTCTGGGCGCTTGATATAGGGCGGCAGGGGCATCGCGCCAATTTTATCAATGGCGGCCTCTAATGCGGTACCAGACAGGTTAAAGCGCAAATTAACCGCCCCATCTTCCAGCTTGTCCAGAATTTCTGCCCGCAATCCGTCCTGAAATTCAATCTGGCTGCCGGTGATACATTTTTTCGCTGGCTTGGCAAAGGCTTGCCAGCTATCTGCCCGCAAGCGTTTGTGAAGGGTAAAACCAATACGCCCCTCGCCTTTGCGGCCGGTTAGCTGGGCAGGGATAACACGGGTATTATTCACAATCACCAAATCGCCCGGGCGCAGCAGATCAGGCAAATCGGCAATGTGATGGTCGTAAAACTGGCCGCCTTCCGGTACCAGCAAACGGGCCGCCTCGCGCGGGCTAACCGGTTTTTGGGCAATCGCGCTGGCCGGCAGGTTAAAATCATAGTCAGACAGCTTATCCAGCATATCTATCTCCAAAAAAATAGAGGCTAGAAAATCTGGACAATGCCAGCGACCGCACCAGCTTTATCCGTGACCACCAGACATTGTATTTTTGATTCAGTCATCAGCTCTTCTGCATTGCCAAAAGGCATATCTTTGGCAATGGTTTGCGGGGCAGGGTTCATCACCTGTGCAGCGCTATAGTCGGCCAGCGCGCGTCCCTCTACCAGCATCCGGCGCAAATCGCCATCGGTAATGATACCTTGCAGATTATCTGCTGTCCCGACCAGTGCCAGACCCAGCCGCCCTTCGGTCATTTTTATAATCACCTCTGTCATCGGCATATCCGACGCAACAAAGGGCAAATCATGGGTGCGCATCACATCGCCAACTGTATTGAGCAATTTTTTACCCAGCTTGCCGCCCGGATGGGTCGCGGCAAAATCAACCGATTGAAAACCGCGTTCCTGCATCAGCAAAATCGCCAGCGCGTCCCCCAGCACAAGTGTAGTCAACGTAGAGGTTGTCGGGGCCAGATTTAACGGGCAGGCTTCTTTATCCACCGCCGCATCCAGACAAATACTGGCCGCCTTGCCAAGTGTGGAATTTACCTGTCCGACAATAGCAATAATTTTGACCTCCTGCCGCCTTAGGGCAGGCAGCAATCGCACCACCTCTTCGGTTTCCCCGGAATAGGAGATTAAAATCATCACATCGCCTTTGCGCACAATGCCCAAATCGCCATGCATAGCCTCGGCTGGATGCAAAAAAACCGAAGGCGTGCCGGTCGAAGACAGGGTAGCTGAAATTTTACGCCCCACCAGACCGGATTTTCCCATACCGCAAACAATGATATTTCCAGACGCAGAGAGGATCAAATCGCGTGCCTGCTGCAGGCTGGCATCACACCGGCCGCGCAAATCCTGCAAGGCGGCCTGATAAACATCAAACATGGTTGTTAAAATTTCATCTGCTTTCTCTGGCATCGCTTCTTAATCTCTCTTTAAAACAGGCCGTGAGGGGCAAAAACCTGTCCAACGCGCAATTTATATGACTGTTTTCTAGCAGGAATACGCTAAAAAGGCGAATTTTTTACAAAAATATCTATCTGCCTTCTGCTTTTATGATATCGCCCAGAGCGGTTTCCGCTTTGGCGATATCTTCGGGCTGGTTCATATTTAAAAACGGATCAGGCTGGCCGGAAAAATCAACCGTAGCGGTGCGATAGCGGGCGCTAAAATGATCTATCTTGCGCAAACCCTCCTGCAAAAGAGCCGTGCGCAAATCATCGCGCAAGGATACCGGCCATAAACCAAAGACAGGATGCCGCCGCCCGTTTGAGCTGGCTTGTGCCAATTCTGCTTTTTTAGCCTGTTTGCCAGCTGCCAGCCTGGCCGCCATATCGCCCGGAATAAAGGGGGCATCGGTGGCACAGGATAGCAAGACAGGAATCTCCGGATGATATTTCGCCAGATAATCAAGGCATACCAGTACCCCTGCCAGAGGGCCTGGATAATCAGAAATATTATCCGGCACAATGGGCAAATCAAAGGGCTGAAAAGGCCGGATATCGCCATTGGCATTTATCAGCCGAACGCGGTGATGGGCGGTTGCCGCCAATTGCCGTTCCAGCACTGTTTGCCCGCCAATTTCCAGCAAGGCCTTGTTGACCCCGCCCATCCGGCGTGCCAGCCCGCCTGCCAAAAAACCCACCGCAATATCTCTGATATCTGTTATTTCTGTTGTTTCTGTTATTTCTGGCATATTCATTATTCAGCTATCGTTTCTGGTCATACAGGGCACGCTGGGCAGAGGTTTTTTCTTCCTCCTCTTCTGGCCTGTCCGGATGGTCAAAAATAATCCGCTCTGTTCCTGACAGGGCGATAAAGCGCGCGCCCCGTGCCCGCCCGATAAGGGTCAGACCAGCCTGCCGGGCAAGCTCTACCCCTTTTTGGGTAAAGCCGGATCGCGACACCAGCACAGGGATCCCCATCAACACGGTTTTAATGACCATTTCACTGGTCAGCCTGCCTGTTGTATAGAACACTTTATCCGCACCGGAAATATTATTTAAAAACATATGTCCGGCAATTTTATCTACCGCATTATGGCGGCCAATATCCTCAAAATAAACCAGCGGGCGGTCAGGGCTGCATAACACACAGCCATGAATAGCCCCGGCTTTCAGATACAGGCTTGGCACGGTATTTATCTGTCTGGAAAGGGCTTGCAGCTGGCTGGCAGAAACAGAAATATCCGATGGCAGGATAATATCCTCAAAGCGCTGCATGATATCGCCAAATATGGTGCCTTGCGCACAGCCGCTGGTACGAATTTTCTTCTCCAGCCTGGCTTCATAATTAGTTTCATGTGCCGTGCGTACCACCACCACATCAATTTCCGGGTCAAAATCTATCGCGGTGATAACATCGCCATCTTGCAACATATTCTGATTATACAAAAAGCCGACAGCCATTTCATGCGGCCTGTCCCCCAGCGTCATTGCGGTAATAATTTCCTGACGATTTAAAAAGATCGTCAAGGGACGTTCCTGTACCACGGGCAGGCAAACAGGCTGGCCTTGACCATCCAGCCCTTGCAATTTAGCGGTCAGCCCCTCTGCATCTGGTTGAGGGGCGATATCAAAACCGTTCATGGCGATTGCGTTCCTTTTTTCGCTTCGGGGCAAATGCCCTGCCCCAGTTTAACAGATGCCAGCACGCAAAGCGAATAACAAGTCTGGCCAAATAACAAGTCTGGCCAAATAACAAGTCTGATAGTCGCCAGACAGGCGTATAAGGCTGAAAAACAATAATACCGCCTATTCATCCTGCCCGGCCTCAGACAAAAATTGCGCTTGGCCCAGCCATAGGATAAGGTCTGAGGCAAGGATTTAGGCGCTATATGGCTATTCTGGTCAAAAAGGGAAATCGATGAAGCTTCATTTTGTTGCCTCTACCCATGCAGATTCAATAAGCCGGCTGAAAAGCCTGGCCAGCCGCTATGGCCAGCATCCCATTGCCGAGGCAGATGTGATTGTGGTGTTGGGCGGGGACGGGCATATGCTGCATACCATGCGAGAGAGCATTGCGCATGGCAAGCCGCTTTTTGGCATGAACGGGGGGCGTGTGGGCTTTTTGATGAACGCCTTTAGTGATGATGATTTGCTGGAGCGTATTAATACCGCAGAAACCGCGCATCTGCACCCGTTACGGTTGCTGGCAACCGATGTGGAAGGGCAAACCCATTCTGCTATCGCCATTAATGAGGTATCGCTGTTGCGCCAAACCCATAATGCTGCTCATTGCGCGATTTATGTCAATGATGTGCTGGAAATGGATATGCTGGTCTGTGACGGGGTATTGCTGGCCACGCCGGCTGGCTCTACGGCCTATAATTTATCCGCACATGGGCCTATTATTCCAATTGGGGCAGATTTACTTGCCCTGACGCCGATATCGCCTTTCCGGCCAAGACGCTGGCGCGGGGCATTATTGCCAGCTGGCAGCGCCGTGCGTTTTGAAGTGCTGGATGCGGAATTTCGCCTGCAATCCATTACCGCTGACAATATTGAATTTCGTAATATCCAGAGCGCCCATATCACCCAGGATGACAGCATCACCATCCCGCTATTGCATGATAAGGGACATGGCCTATCCAGGCGGATTATCTCGGAACAATTTACCGCCTAGCTATAGACAGCTTTTTAACGCTATTTCAGATAATCCGGCAGGGTTTCTATCTCGCTTAGAAAACGCGATATCTCGTCAAACAGGCGGCGCGTTGTCTCTGGCAACTCATTCAATAGCTCATGGCGGGCATCGGTAAAGGAGAATTGCTGACAGCCTGGCAGATGGGCCAGCATCTGGCGCGCGCGCGGCAAATTGACCACCCGTTCATCTTCTGCCAGCAAGGCCAGAACAGGACATCTAATCTCTGCCATCCAGTCCGGATTAAGGCTGGTCGCCACGCAAGCCTCAAAAGCAGCCTGTACCCAGCCCACGGATGGCCGGAAACGGCGCAATTCCGGCTGTTTTTCAAATATTTGATATTGCCGATCATAGCCCTCCGGATAACGGGTCAGCACATTATCCAGACGAAAGCGACGTGCCTGTGTCATCGGGGTCATGCGGCTAAAGGGAATAAGTTTACGCCGAAAACCCAGCTGAATGAGCAGCTTTGCCAGAAGGCGGGTAAACCAGACAGGCGGGGCAAGCGGTACAATCATTGGCGAGAGCAAAATAGCGGCCCGGACTTGCCGGCGATACAGATGGGCGGTGCGCAAGGCAAAATAGCCCCCCATTGAATGTCCCAGCACATAAAACTCTTTATCCAGATAGCCTGCCTTATCCAGCATTAAGGCCAGCGCTTCCATATGCTGATTAAAATGATCGCAATGCACCAATTCCGGCAGACTGCCCAGATGGCCAGAACGCCCCTGCCCCGGCCAGTCCAGGATAAGACAGCTATAGCCTTGCCCGGTCAGTCGCCGCGCGGTCAGGGCATATTTCTCGCAAAATTCGGTAAAGCCCGGCAGAATCAAAAAATAGCCTTTAAAGGGCTTATGGGTTGGCCAGAAATGCGCACGCAACGGATAGGGGCGCGTTTTGGTTGCGGCCAGGACAATATCCTCGCCGCCCAGCTGGCCGATATGGCGCGGGTCTGGCTGGTTATGGTGATTATCTATCCGGGCGGCATTCATTTATTTTGCCTCTTTTCAGGCATCTGTTAGCGACTGGTTGGCCGCTTCATAAAGGGCTGTCTGACCTCTATCAATATCAAAGCCGCTGGCCTGGCGTGCCCACATAGCAGCATATAGCCCTTCTTTGGCCAAAAGCCGGGAGTGGGTGCCGCGTTCAGCTATCTGGCCATCTTTCATCACCAGAATTTCATCACTATCCACAATGGTCGATAAACGATGGGCGATGATAAGGGTGGTACGGCTTTGCGAGACGGCGTTCAGGGCGGTTTGAATTTGTTTTTCGGTTTGGCTATCCAGCGCGGATGTCGCTTCATCAAACAGAAAAATGGACGGCTTTTTCAATATTGCTCTGGCAATCGCTACCCGCTGTTTCTCGCCGCCCGATAATTTCAAGCCGCGCTCGCCGACCAGCGCATCATAGCCCTCTGGTAATTGTTTAATAAAACTATCGATAGACGCCAGCCTTGTTGCCTCTTCAATCTCTGCCTGACTGGCCTCTGCCCTTCCATAATGGATGTTATAGCCAATGCTGGCATTAAACATCACGCTATCTTGCGGCACAACACCGATAGCGGCACGCACACTGGCCTGTTTAACGCTCTGGATATCCTGACCATCTATCTCAATACGCCCTTCTTGCGGGTCATAAAACCGGAATAACAGGCGGGAAATAGTGGATTTCCCTGCCCCGCTTGGCCCTACAATCGCCACCTTTTTTCCGGCAGGTACAGTAAAGCTCACCCCTTTTAGAATGGCTCTGTCCTTATAGGCGAAATGAACATTATCAAATTTGATCTCGCCCTGTGACAGGCGTAAATCCTGTGCATTTTCAGCATCTTTGACATCGGGATGTTCATCCAGCAACCCGAACATACGTTCCAAATCAATCAGGGATTGACGTATTTCGCGATACACCCAGCCCAGGAAATTCAACGGCAGATAGAGCTGCAACAAATAGGTATTAACCGCCACGAAATCGCCAACACTGAGCTTGCCTTGCTGAATATCATGCCCGGCAATGCCCATTATCAGGACAAGGCCGATAGCTATGACCGCCCCTTGCCCGATATTCACCGCCGCCAGCGACGTGCGCGATAAAACAGCGGCATCTTCATATTGGCGCATGGAAACATCAAATCGTTCTGCCTCATGGGCTTCGGCATTAAAATATTTCACGGTCTCATAATTAATCAGGCTATCTACCGCCTTTGTGGCAGCTTGCTCATCAGCCTTGTTCATTTGCCGGCGAAATTTCATCCGCCATTCTGTCACCTTGATGGTAAAAAGCGCATAAATCAGCACGGTGAAAAAAGTGATGATGGCATAAGGCCAGCCAAACATAACCCATAACAGGATACTGACCAGCAATACCTCTACCAGCAGGGGCACGACTTCAAAAGCGGCACTGGTCATAATAAATTCCATGCCCTTTGCCCCGCGTTCAATGGCACGGGTCAACCCGCCTGTCTGCCGGTCAAGGTGAAAGCGCATCGAAAGCAAATGCAAATGGCGAAAAGCGGTCATGGCCGCCCCGCGCACCGCCCTCTGGGCAACCCGGCTAAACAAATATTCCTTGCCTTCGGAAAAAATCTGCTGGCCTAGACGGCTAAGGGCATAAGCCCCCAGAATATACCACAGGATAAGGGTGGAAAATCCGGCATCGCCATTTACGTAATCCACCGCACCGCCATATAAAAGCGGCGTGAAGATATTCGAGGATTTGGCCAATATCAGACAGGCAAATGCCCCGATAATACGGTTACGGATCTGTTTATTGCCGCGCGGGGCAGCATAGGCTGCGATCTCCAGCAATAACGCTAAAATGCTACGGCGAGGGGTTGGGCTTTTATTCTGGCTTTCTGGTTCTGACATCAGGCGACAGAAAAACTCTCACCACATCCACATTTGGCGGTTTCATTAGGGTTATTAAAGATAAAGGAGGACGAAAACTTATCTTCCTGCCAGTCCATTTCCGAGCCGATTAAAAACATCACCGCGGCGGGATCAATAAAGATAGTCACGCCCTTTTCCTCAATCTTATCCTCGAAAGGCTTTTGTTCGCGGGCAAATTCCACCTGATATTGCAAGCCTGAACAACCGGCGGTCTTGATGCCAACGCGCAAGCCGATAGCCGCATTTTGCTCGCCTTTTTGCATCAGCTTTTTTGCCTGTGCGGCCGCCGCATCTGTCAGGCTTAAAATCGGTTTATCAAAAGCAGCGCCTATCATGTTAATCGAGAAATCCTTTTTTTTGGGCAAAGGCGAATATACCGCCTGTTATCTATAGCTAAGAATATCAGAAACCGAAATCAAGTGCCAGCTTTGCATCTTCGCTCATCCGATCAGGCGTCCAGGCCGGATCCCATACCAGCGTTACCGATACACGCCCGGCTGTTGCCAGTGCGGCGACCGCATTGGCCACCTGTTGCGGCATCTCGCCTGCTACAGGACAACCAGGTGCGGTAAGCGACATTTCGATTTGCACATCCCCCGATGGTGCAGATGCGATGCTGTAAATCAGCCCCAGATCATAGATATTTACCGGAATTTCGGGGTCTTTTACTGTTTTTAGTGCCTCGATAATATCAGCCTCCTCCACAGGGGCTGGCTCTTTCAGGCTTTCACCGGCATAGGCGGTATAGCCAGATGAGGTATCGGGCAGAAAATCAGCCAGGCCCGGCCCATTTTCATCAAAAATAGAATCCCCGCCGCTCATCTGCTCTATCCTTTGAATATCCGGTTAACTTTTTCCAGCGACTCGGCCAATTGATCGAAATCGGAACGCTGATTATAGACCGCAACAGAAGCCCGTGCGGTTGAACTCAGCCCGTAAAATTTCATCAAAGGCTGGGCGCAATGATGGCCAGCACGTATCGCCACCCCGTCCTGATCAATCAGGGTCGAAATATCATGGGGATGCACCTCGTCCAGGGTAAAGGATATCACCCCGGATTTACCGACCGCTTGCCCGATAAATTTCAGCCCGTCAACCGCTGCAAGGCGCTGATGTCCATAGCGCAGCAAATCCATTTCATGATCGCGCAATGCCGCCATACCGATGGATTGGACAAAATCAATGGCTGCCCCCAGCCCGATAGTCTCGGCAATAGGCGGTGTGCCCGCCTCAAACCGATGCGGCGGCAACGCATAGGTTGAACGGTCTGTTTCCACATCATCTATCATATCCCCGCCCCCCATAAAAGGTGGCAGATCTGCCCAGATTTCACCGCGCCCCCAGCAAATACCAATACCGCTGGGCCCATAGAGCTTATGACCTGAAAAGACGTAAAAATCACATCCCAATTCTGTGACATTTACCGGCATATGGGTTATGCCCTGACAGCCATCTACCACACAAATTGCGCCATTTTCATGGGCAAGGTCAGCGATTTCCCGAACCGGAAAAACCGTCCCCAAAACATTGGAGACGTGCGGGATAGAAATAATCTTTGTCCGCTCGGTAATACAGGATTTAAAGACATCCATATCAAAGCTGCCATCTGAATTGACAGGGGAGGCGATGGTGCGCGACCCGACCCGCTCGCCCAGCAAATGCCAGGGCACAATATTGGCGTGATGCTCGGCAACAGTGATCAGCACTTCATCGCCTGCGCTCAGATGCGTATTACCATAGCTATGGGCAATCAGATTGAGGCTCATGGTCGCACCAGAGGTAAAAACCACCTCTTTTTCATCTGTGGCATGGATAAATTTTGCCACCTTACCCCTTACCGCCTCATAGGCATCGGTAGAGGCTTCCGAGAGATAATGCAAACCGCGATGGACATTGGCATAGGTCTCGCCATAGGCAGAATGCAGCGCATCCAGCACCATTTGCGGCTTTTGGGCAGAGGCGGCGGAATCCAGATAAACCAGCTTTTTGCCATGAATATCTGTTTTCAGAATAGGAAACTGGTGGCGTATCGCCTCTGCATTAAATTCAGATGTCATCCAGCACTCCTCTCAGGATTGGCTAGCGATTGGCTGCCGACCATTTCGCGATTTGTGCGGCCATGAAAGCGGCAAAACCGGCATCTTCTATCTCTTCCAGCGTATCGATCAGAAACGCATCTATCAGCATATTGCGCGCTTCTGCCTCGGCTATGCCGCGGCTTTTCAGATAGAACATCAGATTTTCATCCAGCTCGCCCACGGTTGCGCCATGCGAGCAAACCACATCATCGGCAAAGATTTCCAGCTCCGGCTTGGCATCGGCTTCGGCATCGCGCGAGAGCAGCAATGCACGGCTCATCTGCTGGCCATCTGTTTTCTGGGCATCGGGTGCAACCCGCACCTTGCCCTGAAACACGCCTCTTGCCTTGTCATCCAGCACGCCGCGGATTAGCTGGCGCGAGTGGCAATCGCGCAGCTCATGTGCCACAAAGCTGGTAATATCGTGATGCTGGCGATCCCGGCCCAGATAGATAGCGGATTGGGCAAGCGCGCTATCTGTCCCTAAAAACAGGCTGTGGGTTTCCAGCCGCGATAACGCCCCGCCCATAGAGATGGCAAAGCTGTTAATCTGGCTGTTCTTGCCCATCTGCATCTGATTAAGGCCAAGATGGGTAGTATGATCTGCCTCTGCTTGCAGCCTTATATGATGCAAAGCTGCCTCGTCTGCCACATCATACACCATCAATGGACAGGCAAGCCCGGCTTGCGAGCTATGTATCTCGGCTATCCGTGCAGTTGTGCCTTTATGTACCCGAACCATCACCAAGGGATAGCAGGCAGTGTCTTTATCCCCGCCTGTTATGTTCAGGATAATCGGCGGTATGCTGGCTGACAGGGCAGGTTTTTCAATATCAATGGCAATCGCGCTTGTCTGATGCAAGGCAGATAAGGCGGGAAGCAAATGGTCATCGGCAAGCCGGGTGAAGATGGCCGCACGGGCGCTATCATCTGTGCTGATATCGCAAATCGAGATACCCTCTGGCAGGCTTTGGCCATCGTGAAGCCGGGCGATACCGCCAGAAATCTCTATCATCAGCCCTTCCAGCCCTTCAACAGAGGCTGAAGAGGCCAATTTTTCAAAGCCGTTAGCCGGCAAAAATTGCTGTTCGCGCAAATGTGCAAGCGAAGTATATTTCCATGCTTCCTGGCGATTATCCGGCCAGCCTTTTTGATCTAAAAAATCTTTGGCTTTGGCTTGCTGTTCTGGCCAGCTGATAATTTGGGATAATTTATGCGGCATCGACCAGCCCCGCATAACCATTTTCTTCCACTTCCAGTGCCAGCGATTTATCACCTGATTTGATAATGCGTCCGCCTGCCAGAATATGCACATAATCCGGCACAATATGAGAGAGAAGGCGCTGATAATGGGTGATAACCAGCATCCCGCAGGACGCCCCGCGCTGGGCATTCACGCCATGCGAGACAATTTTCAGCGCGTCCACATCCAGCCCGGAATCAGTTTCATCCAGCACCGCCAGGCTTGGCTGGAGCAGCGCCATTTGCAAAATCTCATAGCGTTTTTTCTCACCGCCGGAAAAACCGACATTTACCGCCCGTTTCAGCATATCATTATCAACGCCCAGATCAGCTGCTGCTGCCCGCACCAATTTAACAAATTCCAGCTGATCCACCTCATCCTCGCCAGCTTCACGGCGGCGGGCATTTACCGCAGCACGCAAAAAAGACATACCGCTAACGCCTGGCAATTCGACCGGATATTGAAAGGCCAGAAACATCCCTGCCCGGGCGCGCTCATCTGCTTCCATTTCCAGAACAGACTGGCCATCCAGCAAAATTTCACCTTCGGTTACCTCATAGCCATCGCGGCCGGACAGCACATAGGACAGGGTGGATTTGCCCGACCCATTTGGCCCCATAATGGCGTGAACCTCGCCGCGATTAATGGTCAGATTAATCCCGTGCAGGATTTTTGTATCGCCAATAGACACGTGTAAATTTTTAATTTCTAGCAGATTCATATTCCTATCCTCTATGGATGATTATCCGACAGAGCCTTCCAGGCTGATGCCAATTAATTTCTGGGCTTCAACGGCAAATTCCATTGGCAGCTCTTTCATCACTTCCTTGCAAAAGCCGTTGACGATAAGCGAGACAGCCTCTTCCTCGCTCATCCCGCGTTGCAGACAGTAAAAAAGCTGGTCTTCGGAAATACGCGAAGTGGTCGCTTCATGTTCAATTTTTCCAGACGGATTGCGCGATACGATAT
>JAURQT010000097.1 GCA_030835985.1 Alphaproteobacteria bacterium | reverse complement strand
GGTTTTTAATCTGATCCGATATATGGAAAATGCGCCAAATCGCCACATATTTAAGGCTGGATGTATTGGCTGATATCCGATATGGACTGGTTGGGCAAAAATGGGCAGAACTAGGCAAAACAAGGTGCGTAATATGTGGAAAGTTTGTATTTCACCTTTTCACATGGTTCCACAGCCTACTACTACCTTTATTTATAAAATAATTATTTAGATAGATAGATAAAATGATTTTCACCGAGCTGTTAAATGGCAAGACCCTAAAGAGACCGCCTGTCTGGATAATGCGGCAAGCTGGTCGATATTTGCCGGAATATAAAGAAGTTCGGAAATCGGCAGATAATTTTATCGAGTTCTGCCTTACACCAGAAAAGGCGTGCGAGGTTACCTTGCAACCTATCAGACGATATGGTTTTGATGCCTCTATCATTTTTTCCGATATTCTGCTGATACCTCATGCGATGGGCAGGGAAGTACGTTTTATTCCTGGCACAGGGCCTGTTCTGGAAAAACTCTCGGATATTTCACAATTAAGAGCTCCGGCGCATGAAGATTTTTTAAATTATTTAAAACCTGTTTCGCAAGCAGTAGAATTAACCCGCTCAAAATTGCCGGAAAAGACAGCTCTGATAGGTTTTTCAGGTGCGCCCTGGACGTTAATGACTTATATGCTGGAAGGGGGCAGCTCGCGCGATTTTAATCTTAGCCGGCAATGGTTGTGGTCAGAGCCCGCGCAAAGTGAAAAGCTGTTACAGATTTTATGTGATTATATTGTCTCTTTTTTATCCCTTCAGGCAAAAGCAGGGGCAAATGTGCTGATGCTGTTTGATAGTTGGGCAGGGGCTGTACCGGCGGCGCGGCGAAAAACTGTTATTATCGATATGCATAATCAGATTATTTCTGACTTGCGGGCACAAAATATTCACCTGCCGATTATCTCTTTTCCCAAAGGGCTTTCAGAAGGGCTGATAGAGTATTGCGAGCAGGTCGATATTCAGGCATTGGGGCTAGACCATTATACCGACCGGCATTGGGCGGCGCGCAGCTTGCGCAAGGATATTGCCTTGCAGGGTAATCTGGATCCGCTGGCACTGGTTACAGGCGGCGATCAGATGAAGGCAGAAATAGATGATATACTGGAATGTTTTTCAAACAGGCGACATATCTTTAATCTGGGACACGGAATTGTGCCGCAAACCCCGCCTGAACATGTCAGTGAATTACTGGCATTGTTGCGGCAATAAAACAGCTAGGTGAAAGTTTTTGATAATGGCGTATGAATGGATAAAGGCATTACATATTATCTCGGTCATTGCCTGGATGGCAGGGTTGTTATATCTGCCGCGTTTATATGTCTATCACGCGATGGTGGAGCCGGCATCGGTACGCGCTGAAACCTTTAAATTGATGGAAAGGCGCTTACTGAAAGTGATTATGAACCCGGCCATGATTGTCAGCTGGGGGTTCGGGGCGGCTATGCTGTATATGAACCCGGCGCTGTTTGGCGAAATCTGGATGATGGTGAAAATTGCCTGTGTCCTGGTAATGAGTGCATCGCACATGGTCTTTGCCAGAATGCGTAAAGAGCTGGAAAAAGATATGCCCCGGTCAGATAAGGCTTATCGGTTCTGGAATGAAGTGCCGACAATTTTGATGATTATTATCGTGATTATGGCGGTAGTAGAGCCGTTTTAACGAAAATTTGGCTATTTTTGAGGCAAATCGGTCAATCGCTTGCGCCTTTTCTTGACAATTTTCGTGAATTAGGCCTAATGTGGAAAAAAATCTGTCCAGATTGGTGTTCCTCTCCTTCTATTTCAACGGCTCATATCTAGTCTTATCAAATAAGCTCGAGCCGATATTTCGAACATCCCCCTTTCCCCCGTCTATTTATGGTTATTTATCATGCACCTAAAGGAACTAAAGTCGAAATCCGCATCTGATTTGCTGGCCTATGCAGAAGAGCTGGAAATCGAAAATGCCTCTACCTTGCGCACGCAAGATATGATGTTCGCTATATTGAAACAATTGGCAGAAAATGACATTACGATACGCGGGGCAGGTGTGCTGGAAGTGTTATCAGATGGGTTTGGGTTCTTGCGTGCGCCGGAATCCAACTATCTGCCAGGCCCGGATGATATTTATATCTCGCCCAGTCAGGTGCGCCGATTTAGCTTGCGAACAGGTGATACAGTAGAGGGCGAAATTCGCGCCCCCAAGGATGGCGAGCGCTATTTTGCCCTGCTGAAAGTGGAATCGATCAATTTCGAAGACCCCGACGCGGTGCGCCATCGCATTAATTTCGACAATTTAACCCCGCTCTATCCGGATGAAAAATTGACACTGGAATTGCCCTTTGACCCGGATAAAAAAGATAACACGCCGCGTGTAATCGATTTGATCTCGCCGATGGGTAAGGGCCAGCGCGGGCTGATTGTGGCGCCGCCCCGCACTGGTAAAACCATGATGCTGCAAAGCATTGCCCATGCGATTTCGGTTAATCATCCGGAAGTTTATCTGATTGTTTTGCTGATAGATGAGCGCCCCGAAGAAGTAACCGATATGCAGCGCTCGGTAAATGGGGAGGTGATTTCCTCAACCTTTGATGAGCCGGCCTCACGCCATGTTCAGGTGACCGATATGGTGATCGAAAAAGCCAAAAGGCTGGTAGAACACAAGCGCGATGTGGTGATTTTGCTGGATTCCATTACCCGTCTTGCACGTGCCTATAACACGGTTGTGCCGTCTTCTGGCAAGGTGCTGACAGGCGGGGTGGATGCCAATGCCTTGCAGCGGCCAAAGCGCTTTTTCGGGGCCGCCCGTAACGTGGAGCAGGGCGGGTCTTTAACCATTATCGCCACCGCCCTTATCGAAACCGGCTCGCGCATGGATGAAGTGATCTTTGAAGAGTTTAAAGGCACCGGCAATAGCGAGGTGGTGCTGGATCGTAAACTCTCCGACAAGCGGGTCTTCCCGGCGATTGATGTCACCAAATCCGGCACACGAAAAGAAGAGCTGCTGGTCGATAAAGTCACTCTGTCCAAAATGTGGGTATTGCGCCGTATCCTGATGCAGATGGGCCCTGTGGATGCAATGGAATTCCTGTCTGACAAAATGCGTCATTCCAAGACAAATGACGATTTCTTTGAACAGATGAATAGCTAATAAGGGCTAGGCTGATACAGAAGATTTTGCTTCCATATCTATAAGCCATTGTTTTCTATGAATATTATCAGGGTGGCGCGGATTTTTATTATCGCCGCCACTATAATTATCATAGCTGCCATCGCCCTTTAATATACGGTGACAGGGGACAAGGATAGGCAGCGGATTTCGCTGGCACGCGCCGCCTGCCGCACGGGCGGCTTTTCGATTCCCCCATTTTTCCGCAAATTCGGCATAGGAAATAGTCGTTCCATAGGGGACGGTTGTTAGAATTTCCAGCCATCTTTGTAAAGAAGCAGATAAAGAGGAGAGATCTATCGGAACCGTAAATTTTTCAAGCCGGCCATTAAGATAGGCATCCAGCTGGTGAATGGTTTCACGTGAAACATCATTTTGCCGGGCGGCCGGCGCGTCTGGATGCAGGATAAAGGGCGTTTGCTGCCAGTCTAATTTATATACTGCTTGGTCATTTGTCATAGCGCGCATATAGCCGAGCGGCGTATGCAGAATGCTGGAATAGAACATGATGGCCACCTGTTGCTCTTGGGGTTAACGCTTACAAATAATCTGAGACACCTCTATAGACAAGCCAGCCTAGCATGATTAAGAAAATGACAGAAGCACCGCATCAGGCAGGATAAGCAAATGGCACATAACCATGCCGATACAATCTATGCATTAGCTACCCCGCCCGGTATGTCCGCGGTCGCGATTATTCGCATTTCTGGCCGCAAAGCGCTGGATGTTCCAGCTTTATTTGCCGTCAAGCCGGGGTCTGCCCGTGTGGCCAGGCGCGCCTTTTTAAAAGACAGAGACGGTAATATTCTGGATGATGTGATGTTGCTTTCCTTTACCGGGCCAGCGTCGGCTACCGGCGAAGATGTGCTGGAAATTCAATGTCATGGCTCTGCTGCTGTCATTGATGATATTTTAACTATCCTCTCGCAACATACAGGGTTTCGTGCTGCTGAAGCGGGCGAGTTTACCCGCCGCGCTCTGGATAATGGCAAGATGGATATTACCGCAGCAGAAGGGCTGGCTGATCTTATCGAAGCGGAAACGTCCCTGCAACGCCGTCAGGCCACCGCCCAGATGGCAGGTCAGCTCAGCCGCCCTGTCGGATTTTGGCGCGAGAGAATTGTCCGATTACTGGCGCATCTGGAAGCGATGATCGATTTTGCCGATGAAGAGCTGCCAGAGGCCTTGCGCCGGGAAATTGACCAGGAAACAGCCGCACTTTGCGCTGCGCTGGAACAGGCACTGGATGATCAGAACATAGGCGAGATTATCCGAAACGGGCTATCGGTGGTGCTGGCAGGGCCGGTAAATGCCGGTAAATCAACCCTGATGAACTTGCTGGCAGGGCGCAAGGCCGCCATTGTGTCTGACCTGGGCGGCACAACAAGAGATGTGATAGAGGTAAAGCTTTCTCTGGCCGGGATTCCCATTCGCCTGGCCGATACAGCCGGTTTGCGCGAAACAACCGATCATATTGAAGCCGAAGGCATAAAACGTGCCGAAGATGAGATAAAAGAAGCGGATCTGGTGGTGCTGGTGATAGATGGCAGCCAGCCTGGCTGGCACGATATTGCCCGGCAAATGGGCGACGGGATTAGCCGGCCCTCTTTATTGATTCTTAGTAAGGCAGATAAAGGCCGGATAGAGCAACCCGATGCTAGAGATTTTGAGGCAATATCTGTTGATCTGAGAGACCCGAACAGCATAGCAGAGATAGAAAAAGCCCTTAAACAGCATCTTGCCCCGCTTAATCAGGCAAGCCAGACCCCTATCATTACCCGGGCACGCCACCGCCAGGCTTTTTCGGATGCGCTGGCCAGCCTTCAACACAGCCAGACCCTGTCTTTTGAGGGGGATATCGCTCTGATAGCCGAAGAATATCGCCGTGCCGCCTCGGCTCTGGGGCGCGTCACCGGCCATATTGATGTTGAAGAGTTGCTGGATCATATCTTTTCACGTTTTTGTATTGGAAAATAGCCGCGATAAAGCGCGATGAAGGTCAGGTTTCCAGGCTTTGCCCTGCAGGCAAGCCAGCAAAAGCAGATTGCTGTTTCACGTGAAACACATTAAGCTGGCGGCGAGTTACTCAGATAACGGATTGGATTTATCCAGCCTCGGGCGCGGATAGGATAGAGATAAATGAGCCAGAATTTTGATGTGATAGTGATCGGCGGCGGCCATGCAGGCACAGAAGCTGCGGGTGCGGCTGCACGTATGGGCGCAAAAACAGCGCTTGTCACCATCGCGACCGATAAAATCGGGGAAATGTCCTGTAACCCGGCTATTGGCGGCCTGGGGAAAGGCCAGCTGGTGCGCGAGATAGATGCGCTGGATGGCATAATGGGACAGGCAATTGACCAGGCAGGTATCCAGTTTCGTATGTTAAATAAATCGCGCGGGCCTGCGGTTCAGGGCCCACGTGCCCAGGCCGATAGAAAGCTCTATCGCCGCGCGGTTCAAACCCTGCTGGCCGATCAGGAAAATCTGGAGATTATCGAAGGGGCGGTTGGTGATCTGGCCGTCGAAAATGGCCGAATTACAGGGATTATCACCGAAGATGGCCGCGAATATCACGCAGCGGCTGTTGTATTGACCACCGGTACATTTTTAGGCGGGCTTATTCATTTAGGCACAGAGCGCACCCCGGCAGGGCGTATCGGCGAGCGGCCATCGGTAGCGCTGGCAGAGCGGCTGCGGGGTATGGGTCTGCCGGTTGGGCGCCTGAAAACAGGCACGCCTGCGCGCCTGGATGGGGATACCATTGACTGGGGTCGTCTTACTATGCAGCCAGCCGATGATATATTAGTGCCTTTTTCCAGCCTGAACGATAAAATTAACGTGCCACAGATATCCTGCGGGATTACCCGAACCACCGCCAGAACACATGAGATTATCGCCCAGTCTCTGCATCTTTCAGCTGTCTATTCCGGTCAGATAGAAGGGCAAGGGCCACGCTATTGCCCCTCCATTGAAGATAAAATCCACCGATTCGCCGATAAAAGCTCTCATCAGATATTTTTAGAACCGGAAGGGCTGGAGGATAATACTGTCTATCCAAACGGTATTTCAACCAGCCTGCCAAGAGAGGTGCAATCTGCCTTTATCGCCACCATTGAAGGGCTGGAAAAGGTAAGAATTCTGCAACTTGGATATGCGATTGAATATGATTTTATCGATCCGCGAGCCTTATCGCCGACCCTCGAGCTAAAAGCATTAAAGGGGCTGTTTCTGGCGGGGCAAATTAATGGCACAACCGGCTATGAGGAGGCCGGCGCACAAGGCCTTATCGCGGGTATTAATGCCGCCATATCGTGCCAACCAGCCGTGACCCGCCGGGATGGCTTTATTCTGGATCGCGCCGATGCCTATATCGGGGTGATGATAGATGACCTGGTGACCAAAGGCGCGCCCGAGCCTTATCGTATGTTTACCTCACGTGCGGAATATCGCTTGCATCTGCGCAGTGATAATGCCGATCAACGCCTGACCGATAAGGGTATTGCCATCGGATGTGTTACCAGCCGACGTACCCGCCACTGCGACCAGTCGCCCGGGCCGGGGTCGTTCCAGTCGTAGCGGAAATGTGCCTCGAAGTCCGGTGCCAGCACATGGGGCTTGTCGGCACCGCCGCTGCTGG
>JAURQT010000096.1 GCA_030835985.1 Alphaproteobacteria bacterium | reverse complement strand
TCAGCGACCACCACGTCGCCTGGAAAAACCAGCTGGCCGGCACATACCACCGGTACATTTACAGCCCCAAGCGTGTTTTTCACCGTCCCTTTGGAAGAAATGGCACGTGACCATACCGGAAAGCCCATTTCATGCAAGTCGGCAACATCGCGCACCCCTGCATCAATGACCAGCCCCTTTACCCCGCGAGCCTGGCATGAAGTGGCCAGCAAATCGCCAAAAAACCCGTCTGTATTATCGGTGGTACAGGCCGCAACCAGCACATCACCCGGCTGGCAGAGCTCTATGGCCACATGCACCATCCAGTTATCGCCTGGCTGAACCAGCACGGTCAGCGCTGTGCCGCCCAGCTTTGCGCGCGGATAAATCGGCCGCATATAGGGCTTTAACAGCCCTGTCCTGCCCTGGGCTTCATGTACGGTGGATGCGCCGATTTCCCCCAGTCGTGAGGCGATAGCGGCATCTGCACGTCCGATATTTTTCACTGCAACAGTTTTCATCTTTCAACACTCCTTTTGACGCTTTTTCAGGGCGTGATTATTTAAATCCGTAAAGACGGGCCGGATTATCGACCAGAATTTTTTTCTGCAAGGCAGGATCGCGTGCCAGCAAGGGCACCAGATCTAGCAAGTCGCCATCATTCGGCATGAATTTTTTGATATTCGGATGTGGCCAGTCGGTTCCCCATAATGTTCTGTCCGGGGCAATTTCCACCAGCTCCTGGGCATAGGGAATAGCATCATAAAAAGGTGGGCCTGCAGCAGATATCCGCTCGGAGCCACAGATTTTCACCCACCAGTTCTCGCGCTGCAAAAAGCGTTTTAAAATCTGAAAGGCCTGTTGATGCACCCCGTTTGATGTCGGCACTCTGCCCATATGATCGACTATGATATCCATATCAAATTGCAGGAAAAATTCTTCGAACTGGACAATATCCTCGGCATTGACATGAATAACCAGATGCCAGCCCAGCGGCTTGATACGGGTCAGGACGCGTTTCATCATATCCAGATCAGGCGTCCCGCCCAGATGGGTAACAAAATTAAAGCGAATACCGCGCACACCGCCTGCATCCAGATCTGCAAATTCTTCATCGCTGAAACTGTCATTGGCGATACAGACACCGCGATATTTATCCGGGCTAGAGGCTATGGCATCCATCATCGCCCGATTATCCGGGCCGTGACAGCTGGCCTGAACAATCACTGCCCGTTCGATGCCAAGTTTGGCATGAAGTTCGGCCAGCTTTTCTTTTGGCCCATCTGGCGGATGATAGGTTGATTTCGGATGATAGGGAAAAATTTCATGCGGGCCAAACACATGACAATGGGCATCGCACGCCCCGGCAGGGGCTGTAAAAATGGGGGTGCGGGTATCTGGGTCAGGCGGCATACAGCTTTTCATGCCTGTTACAGGATGGGTATATTCGGTCAATTTTTCTTTCCTTTCCAGACAGAGCGGGGGACATAAACTTCCCCCCGGCTTATCAGGCGGGCGGTGCGTACCAGCCCTGCACGCAATACATCAATGCCGGGTCGCTCGGGGTTTAGCTCCAGCTGAACATCAAAATGGCCAGACGGGTGTTCGATACGCATCTGCTTATCCAGCCCTTCGGGAATTTCAGCCAGATCATGAATAGCCCCTCTTTCAAACAGGGCAGCAGTGGCAACCGAAACCGCCCCCAATACCCCGATGGCCTTGTGACACACTTTTGGAATAAAGGTACGGGTATTGAGATGCCCGCCATTGACCGCTTTTGATACCAGACACATTTTTGGCACAGCCTTGTCGCTAACATCTGCCAGACCCATAGCCAGCCCGGCTTGCAGGCGGATTTTTTCCAGCTTTTCCTTTAGCGCGCTATTGGCGTTAAGGGTTTCCGGGCTTTCCTGACCGCTCAGGCCAAAATCTTCAGCGCGCAAACATACCACCGGCATCCCGTTATCGATACAGGTAGCGCGCACCCCCTCAAAGGTATTGCACATATAGCCTGTCGGGATAAGGCCGCCACACATCGATCCGGCCAAACCGCTATAATGACACATCACCTCGGCTGCCTTGCCAAACACCCCGTTAATTTCGGTATCGCCATCATAAAGCGGCATATTGTTTTCCAGAGGGAATGATACATCACAGACCTTGCCGCTATTTTCCATGAAAACGCGGATTTCAGCATTATCGCCGGACGCCTGAACAAGACCTGATTCAAGTGCAAATGCCCCCACCCCTGCCAGAATATTTCCGCAATTGGGACTGTCATCCAGCTTGTCCTCGCCGACCAGTGCCTGAACAAACAGATAATCAATATCACAATCCGGGCGTTCGGATTTGCTGACAATCGCTATTTTCGAGGTGAGCGGGTCTGCTCCGCCCAGCCCGTCAATCTGGCGCGGATCGCCATAAGCGCCCATCACCCATTTCAGGACATTATCACGCTGTTCCTGGTTATCTGGCAAATCATCGCGGCGGAAATAAACCCCTTTTGAGCTGCCCCCGCGTAGCTGCATAAAAGGGATGGCGGTCTGGTTGGTTGTCATTTTTCAACTGCCAGATCTAGGCTGTCATTTTCTGCTCTATTTCATGCAGAACTTTCATTGTGGGCAAACATTGGCGAAGGCTGGAATTTGGCTCTTCTCCGGTTTGAATGGCGCGAATAAATTCACG
>JAURQT010000095.1 GCA_030835985.1 Alphaproteobacteria bacterium | reverse complement strand
TTATCCTCTTTTATCATATCGGCTGCTTTTTCTGCTATCATGATGGTCGGGGCATTGGTGTTGCCAGAGATCAGGGTGGGCATGATAGAGGCATCGACCACCCGCAGGCCCTTTATGCCATAAACACGCAAGCGGCTATCCACCACATCGCCATTTTTAGGATTACCCCCCATCCGGCAGGTAGAGACAGGGTGATAGAGCGTCACCCCTGTTTGCCGGGCATATTCCAGTAATTCTGCATCGCTTTGAATATCGCGGCCAGGTTTGGTTTCATGTACCACCTCATCGCGCATAACCTCAGAAGACATGATATCGCGGGCGATGCGCATGGAAGCTATCAGCACTTGCTGGTCAATTTCGGAATCCAGATAATTGGGCTGGATAGCGGGATGGGCAAACGGGTCTTTGGAAGTGATATGAATATAGCCGGTGGAATGAGGGCGAAGCTGGCACGCCCCAAAGGTCAGGCCGGGAAATTTATCAAAAACACGTTTTGCCGGATTCTCAAAGCTGGCATGGGCAATATGATATTGAATATCAGGCGTATCCAGCGCAGAGCTGGAACGCACAAACCCGCCCAGAACCCCGGCAGGCAAGGCCAGTATGCCGCGCTGGCGCAAGCCATAATCCAGTACCTCTTTGATAAAGTTCAGGCCATGGGCACGGTTATTCAGCGATACATTGCGGCGCAACCGCCAGGACAGGCGGGCAATATAATGATCAGAAAAATTCTCGCCTACCCCGGGCAAATTATGCACCACGTCAATCCCCAGCTTTTTCAGCCTGTCAGCCTGGCCGATGCCGGATAATTCCAGTATTTGCGGCGATTGTATTGCCCCGGCAGACAGAATTATCTCTCTATGCGCCCTCAGGGTAACCGGCTTGCCCCTATGCCGGATGCTGATCGCGTTTGCCCGCTTGCCCGTTTCATCAAAATGCAATTTGGTGACATGGGCGTGGGTCAGGATAGTAAGGTTAGGCCGCCCTTCCGCCGGGCTGAGATAGGCACGCCGGCTCGACCAGCGTTTGCCGTTTTTTTGCGTGACCTGATAATAGCCAAACCCCTCTTGGGATGCGCCATTAAAATCTGTATTGCGCGGATAGCCGCAACTCTCGGCCGCATCTGTCAGCTTGTCCAGTATTTCATAATTATTGCGCAGATCAGATACATATAATGGCCCACTTGTGCTGTGATAGGCGGGGTTCAGCTGATCGGTATTTTGACGCAAGCTTTTATCTTTTAAAACTTCTGAACATTCTGATTTTAAAAAATAGGGCAGCACCTCATCATAGGACCAGCCGGGATTGCCGCGCTGTGCCCACATATTATAATCATCTGCCTGTCCGCGAATATACAACATCGCATTAATAGAAGAAGACCCGCCAAGTACCTTGCCACGCGGCATATCAATTTGCCGGTTTTTTACCCCTTCAACAGGTTCGTTTTTGAACATCCAGTTCATTTCCGGATTATTCATCAGCTTGATATAGCCTGCCGGAATATGGATAAAGGGGTGACGGTCATTACCGCCTGCCTCCAGCAAGATGACTTTCTTGGCACTATCCTCGCTAAGGCGGGCCGCAAGGGCACATCCAGCTGACCCTGCCCCGGCGATGATATAATCTGCTTCCAGCGTTTCCTGTGTCATCGTTCTATTGCTTTCCTTGTAAATTTTATACGCTATCTTCTGTTATTGTTTGGCGTCTCTGATTATTCGGCCTCATGCATAATCCGGGCGAGGTCTGCGTGATGCTGTTTTGCCAGTATTTCTGCTTCTTTCTGGGTAACCGCCTGAAAACAGATTTTTTTATGGGCATGAAGGCGGGCGAGTTTGCCCAAATCAGCCGAAATAACGCACGCAATTTTTGTATAACCGCCTGTGGTTTGATGATCGGCCATCATAATAATGGGCTGGCCGTCGCCTGGCACCTGAACCGCGCCTTTGACAATGCCGTCCGAGAGAATATCGGCCGATTTTTTATGCTGGATAGACGGCCCTGTCAGGCGCAATCCCATGCGATCCATTTTCGCACTTAATGTCCATTGGGTGCCTAGCAATTTATCCACCTCTTCGGCTGGAAAGGCATAATCTTGCGGGCCAGGGACAAGGCGCAAATTTTCTGCCGGATGAAATAGGGTCTCTGGCTGATACAGGGTGCGCCGCCGATGCAACAGACGGTGGGTCTCAATCAGAAAACTGTTCCCATCGGCCAGTCGCCGGCCTTCCATACCGCCCAGCCGGGCATTTACAGAGGTGGATAAAGAGCCATAAACAGCTGGCAAATCTATGGCACCGGAAAGGGCGATAAAGGCAAGATTGCTGCTGCGCATGGGCGGCAGATAAACGCTATCGCCCGGCGATAATTCTATCGTGCATCCCGGCTCTGCCTGTCTTTTGTTGCCCTCTGCGTCGGTGATATGCAAAACGTCTGAACACGTACCGGTAAGGGCAATAAAAAGCTTGCCATCTACCTGAAAGCGCAAGCCGCCAATATAGCTCTCCAGGCCAGCGGCATCTGGCGTATTGCCGACCAGCCAATTGCCGCATAGACGGGCATCTTCATCCATTGTGCCGCCTTCCGGCACGCCATAGGCCTGATAGCCCGAACGCCCCGCATCCTGGATAGTGGTATAAGGCCCGGCAGACAGAATATGGAGGCGTGTTTGATTGCCAGACATCGGGCTATACCTCTTCTGCACGGATAGGCAGCTGGCCGTTTGCACACGCAAGTTGCAAAGCATCATATTCTGCCGGCGTTATCACGCGAAAGGAAATTTTTTCCCCGGCGCGTAGCAAGACAGGTTCAAGCCGCTTTGCATCAAATAGAGGAATAGGCATTTTTCCGATAAGGTTCCATCCGCCCGGGCTATCCAGGGGGTAAATCACTGTTTGATCCATCGCAATAGCGACCGAGCCGCCCGGTACATGGGTGCGCGGCTCGGAACGGCGCGGTAAATGCAAGACACTATCCAGCCCGGTCATATAGGCCAGGCCGGGCAAAAATCCCATAATGCCTATTTCCAGTTCTGTCTGGCAATGACGGGTGATAACCTCTTCTGCTGATATCTGGCAACGCGTTGCGACCTCTTCCAGATCAGGCCCTGCTGCCCCGCCATATAAAACCGGCAAACACCATTTGCGGGTAGGCCGGGACGGGCTATCATCTGTCCCCTCCAGCAGCATTGCAGCCGCAGATTTAATCTGTTCTGCTGTGATATGCAGCGGGTTATAATGCACCAAAAGACTGGCCAGGCCAGGCACAATATCGGTTATCCCTGCCAGCTTGCCAGCCAGGCGCAATTGTTCGATTTGCTGGCTGAGGGTGCGGGCATAACGGGTCAAGGTCTGGCGTTTATCAGCCGGGGGCAGGCCGCCCAGCTGTGCCCCATAGCCGGTTAAATCCAGCAATACCCCCTTATCGCCTGCCGGAAACCAGACAGGTTTGATAAACGCGGTTTTATTTTCAGCCCTGCTCATGGAACATTTATCCTGGAAGGTTGCGCTTGCGCGCGCGATGATTTCAGATCAAAACTATAGAAACAACCATGATATAAAGACAAGAGGCAAAAGCTCTGGCTAAAATAAACTGGCGTAAAATAAACTGCCGGAAAATTTCAGGAGATAAAATATGGCAAAGCGCTTTAATCTGAACGCAGATATGGCAGAGGGCTATGGCCCATGGCAGATGGGTGATGATGAGGGGCTGTTATCAATTATCGGCTCTGCCAATATTGCCTGCGGCTTTCATGCCGGCGATTATAATATCATGGGACAGGTGATGCGCATGGCAGCCGATAATAATGTTTCTATCGGGGCGCATCCGGGTTTTTATGATTTG
>JAURQT010000007.1 GCA_030835985.1 Alphaproteobacteria bacterium | reverse complement strand
GGCATTATCATCACTATCGGCTGAAAACCCTGCCAGCAATGTTGAAATCCCCTCTGAGGCCTCGCCTGTGCTGTTGGACGCATTATCGCTGGCATTATCCGGCGTACCAGTATCACCACTGGCATCACCGCCTGCATCACCACTGGCCTCTTCGCCGCCCTCGCTAACCCCGGAAAGCGCCTTTGCCCCGGATTGCACCATCCGCCGAGAGGTTGCCGTGATGCGGATATCGCCGCCATTGCTGTTCAGGTTGCGATAGACAGAGGCTTCATTTGTATCATCTGCTATCGTCACCCCGGCAGAAATACCAATGGCAAAATTACCGCTATCGGTGGTGGTTGCCTCGCCATCGCCAACCGCACTGCTGGTCACAATCTGTTGCGAGGATACAGTGATATTGCCTTGTGTGGTAATCGCATTTGCCCCGGCGGCAATGGTGGCTTGTGCATGGTTGCGTGCCAGCGTAACCGAGGCCAGCGGCACAATAGAGATAGAGCCAGCCCCCGCAGCTTTGGATTCTGTTTCTGTGCTGGAACTTTGCTCGGCCGTCACCGACAGGCTATCGGGGTTATCTGCGCCGGCAAATTGGGCACCAGAGGCAAATTTGGCGGTAGTGGTATTTTTATGGGTGGCAACCGCAACCGATGCACCGATCCCCAGCGTACCGCCGCCAACATCCGGATCAGAGGCTGGCTCGCTGCCATCATCATCCATCATCAGGGCGAACAGCTCATCCGCTGCCTGATGGGCTTCTGACGAGCCATCTGCGGTGGCTTTGACTTCTGTATCATTTACAGCCGAGATAGCCGCATCGCCTGTCACACTCAGGCTGCTATTATCGCCAATAAGGGCAGCTGTATCATTTACCTCATTAATCGACAGGGCAATCGCCCCGGCAATCCCGACCCCGCCATCGCCGTCGCCGCCCCCGCCCACACCTGATGACGCAAAAACGCCAAAACGTGTCTGATTATCAAAATCACCTGAATAGGAGGTGCTTTCCGCCCGTACCGTTAAATCTGTTGCTGCAACCAGAACATCTGCCTGATCAGCGCCGCTTATTTGGGCTTTCAGACGATTTTCGACATATTGCACCCCGATACCGGCTTGCCCGCCATAGGTCGGATTATCGGTGCGGCCAGAAGCAAAACTCTGGGCTTGTGTAATGGCTTGTGCGGCAACATCAATGGCATTACCAGCCGACAGGGAAGGTGCATTTGTGCTGGTGGCCGGGGCTTCTGCGACTACCTCGGCAATGGTGTTATTTTTCACATCTGCATAAACCATTGCGCCGCCCAGCTGGAATTTATTTTCCTCTTCCTCATCATCAGAGCTTAACGCCTCGGTGATCTGAGTAATCACCTCTGCGACGCCTGATTTCAGTAAATCCTGCAAATTATAGCCAAGAAATTCCTGATCCAGCTGCGAGGTGCTATCTATGCCTGCATCAAACTTATCATTTACTGTTTGCGAGAAATCATCATCTGAAGTTGCCCGGGCGGCAAATATTGCCCCTACCTCTGATGCGGCCAGGATATCAATATCCCCGCTTGCCGTGATGCCGGCATTACCTGTAACCCGGGTAGTGGTGTTATCATTTAATATACCGACCGCCGCCGCAAGCGAGCCAGACGCACCAGCCACCGGGGCAGCAGAGGCATCCCCTACAGCCGTGATTTGCGAGCGCGTGCGCGAGCGCAAACTTATATCCCCGCCTGTTATTGTGGCATCATCGGTGATAGTCACATTGGCCTGATTATCGGTAACCGATACCCCTGCCACCAGCCCCAGCCCCAGCGAGGTTGCATTGGCATAAACCGTTGAGCGTGTATCTGCCCCGGCCTCAATCTGAACATTGCCGGAACTTGACTGGATAGCCGAATTGCCTTCAATATCCACACCGGCGCGCGTTTCTGTCACCGCCACGGCCACATCTATTGGCAACAGGCTGGCCAAATTTGCCCATCCCTGCTTGGATAGATCTGTCTGCATCTCGGACGCGCTTTCGATGGTAATATCCTGGCCAGCATTAATCAGCGTATCGTCAATGCGAATAGTGGACAGCGCCCTTCTGGCATCAAATTGCAGCAAAATTCCCCCTGCATAGCCGGGATCTTCCTGCAAGGCAGTCGCGGTAATAGACAGATTATCAGAGGTGGTAATCGCTGTGTTATTTTCCAGCTGAATGGTTGCTGCAGCTATCCCTGTCGGGTTGGCATAGACCGATATATCCGATTGCAGGGCATCGGCATCCAGCGTGATATTGCCGCCGCGCAAGGTCGCCCCGTCAAGGCTAATAATTGCCCGTTCCGGAGAATCGGCATCGATTAAAACCGTGCCGCCCGCAAAGCCGTTATTGCCCTCTGCTGTAAGCATTGCCCCCTGTTGCAGGGTAACAGATTGTGCCTGAAGCGTGATATCGCCAGACGCACCGGCCGAGCTGTCATTTCGATGGGCGGCCGCACTGCCGGCATTGGCCACCTGCCGGCTGGAAACCGTTACATTTGCCGATAGGGTGATATTATCATCTGCCTGCAAGGTCAGGCTGCCGGCATTCCAGCTCGTCCCGCCGCCAGAAAGACCGCCATTGGCATTTGCCCCGTCATTACGCAATAAATCAGAAGCAATAACAATATTTTGCGGGTCAATCAGGATGTTGCCCTGTGCGCCATTTTCCGAGGCAGCAGACAGGCTACCCCCTGAAAGGACAACCGTATCACGGGCAGAAAATTCAACAAAACCGCCAGTCCCGCCAGCGCTGGCATCTGCGCTGATAGCCGCCCCTTGTGCCAGCTCGGACGTGCCTTCTGCCATAACAATAACAGAACCGGCATTTCCGCTACCACGTGCATCTGCGGTGATATTTGCCCCCGCCCCAAGCGTAATATCGCCGTCGGCTGTCAGGCGGATAGACCCGGCATCCTGCCCATTATCCCCGTCAGCGCTGACCTCGCCGGTGATAATCATATCGCCCAGCGCGGCCAGCTTTGTATCCGGGGCAGTATTCCCGTCCAGCGCGACAATGCCGGAAGGGGCAGATGCGCTCGATAAATTCACCACATTATCTATCGCCACAATGGCCGGAACGCCGGACTGAATCTGGCCAGAGACGATAACCGAGCCTGACTGCAGATTAGTCCCGCCGGCTGCATTTATCTGGCCGCGCACATCAATCAGACCAGAGCGGGAAATTGGCACATTATTATCCAGTACAGCACGGATAGACGGCGCAGATAACACATTGCCAGGCCCAAACAGACTATCCATAAACTGAAAGGTCGGGGTGACCATCGATAGACGACCAACATTCACAATGCCGCTGCTGCCCACCACGACGCCGTGCGGGTTCAGGAAATAGACATTCCCGCCAATCCGGCCATCTTTATAGGCATTCAGCATCCCGTCAATGACTGTCTGCTGATCGCTGACCATATTGACCAGATTATCTGTCTGGCCAGGCAGGAACAGATTAACCTCATGCCCCTGATAGACATTAAAGACAGAAAAGGAATTAACCCCTGTATTGCCATAGCGGGTATTGGTGCGGACATCGGTAACATTCCCATTGATGGTCAGGGTTGTATCGGTACGACCATCCGGGGTGATTTGCTGGGCATTTGCCACAGAGACAAGAGGCATGGTCAGCACTTGTAAAAGACTAAGGCAAAGCCCTAATCCTTTAAATGCGAAATGGCTTCGCATGGTGCTGAACATGGTACTCTTATTCAGTGACACTGCTTATTTTTTCTCTGTTGTTTGTTCAGTTGCCGCAGCATCCGGGGCCGCATTATTCTGATTCAAAATTTGCAAACAGCGCACATTGATCAAATCAACGCGGCGATTTTCATATTGAACAAAGATGGTATTACACTGATCATTGGCCGCTTTATTAATCATATCGGTATAAATCTGGGCAGCGGTATTTTGCGCCCCGGTGCGTACCCCCTGATCATAGACATTATTTTGCAAATAGTTCCAGGCGATCACCATCAGCAATATCAGCGAGATAAAAAACCATCCCCATAAAAAGATGGAAAAATCAGGGAAACGGAATTTCCGCGCACCGGCTTTTTCCGATGGCCCCTCTTTTGCGATTTTTTCAATCTCCGAGCTTATATCTGTTGTTTCATTACTCACTTTCATTCTCCACTTTCATCTCTGAATTTGTCTCTTATCCATTGCTAGTTAAGTTTGATATTTGCCCGCAGGGAAAATTGTAACAAGTCATCCTTATAGGCTGTTTTTTCATCCTCATGGACGCTGTTATCCAGCGGATGCGCCCAATAGGTATCAAAATATAAATAATCAAAAATGGTTGGCAGGGTCAGGCCAACCCCGTAGCCGGACCATTTATCGGTGCGCTGGGCTTTGCCATAAACCTCGCGGGCATTGACATGGTCAATAAAGGCATAGGGCTGGATGCTGGGCAGCCAGTCCGGCAGAGATACATCTTCGAAATTGGCCAGATCAGAGCGCAGCTCGGCACTGGCAAAATACCCCCGATAGCCGGACGATTCAGACGGGCGATAGGCCCGCACTGACCCCGGCCCCCCGATAGAGATAATCTCGCCCGGCATATTTAAAAATGCCCGTGCATTGGTATAGAGATAGCGGCCGGAAAAATTCGCTGTCAATTGCGGGCTTAAAAAACGCGAGGCGGACATATTCATATCAAATTTGCTCACCCATTTATTAGATGGCGGAATTTCTGTTGAGACATGAATAAGATGATAGGAAGGCGAGAGCGAAAGCGAGGTAATCCCGTCATTATAGCTTACCGGCACCGCAGCGACCCATTTATCGGTTTTGCTCTTGGCCAGCAAATCGCCTGTAGATGGCGCGACCATATCATTTTTCCCGCGCCCGAAAGAAACAGAGGAAAATCCCGACCAGTTTGTGGCAGAAAACAGCGGATAGGAATAGCCCGCCCCCAAAGAAACAGACGTGCCGCGATACCCGACCAGCTCTGCATTCTCAACAGTGGATTTGGTTTGTGCGGTCGCCAGATTAACGCTCAGATTGCCGCCTGGCCGACCAAGAGGCATGGAAAAGCCAATGGTATAGGCAGACGTCCCTGCCCCATCCGAGACCGAGACATTCACCTCATCATCGCGGTTCGCCAGATTATTGAAGGTCGCGGAAAATGATTGCGGGACAATTTCGGACACGCCCTTATTATAATTATTTACCGAAATAGAGGGCAGCTCGATAAAGTCAGGCTCTTCGGTTTGAATAAAAATATCGGTTGTGCCATAGGCACTGCCCGGTGCCAGCTCGGTCGTCAGCTTGCTTTTATTGGTGGCATTATAGCTTTTTAAGGATTCCTCGATGGTGGCAAGCGAGATAAAATCACCAGAGGCAATGCCCAGCTGCTCAAGGATATATTCCTCATCCACCGCCGCATTGCCCTCGACAATAATATCGCCCAGCCGCACCTCGACAATTTTAATTTGAATACGGCCATTTGAGACTGTCTGTTCCGGCAATAAGGCCCGAGAGAGCTCATACCCCCCCTCTTTAAAGGCCAGATTAATCGCATCGATAATTTCTTTTAGCGTGCCAATTTCGATATCCCTGCCAATAAAGCGGGCTTCGATTGCCTGTAATGCCTGGCGGCGCAGCAAATCGCTTCTTTCGATATCCAGGCCGGTAATCTGGCGCGGCGTGCCTTTGGTAATTCTGAACCCCCGTGTCAGAAACATATCCGAATTGCCAGGCGTGCGCGGGCGCAAGCCATCTGTATCTTGCCGCTCTATGGCTGTATCGCCGAGGGCAGCGATGACATTTTCAGGCGATATATTCCGGCTCTTCGGGGCAGACGCACCTTCATCTGTTAACGCTGGTAGCAGGCTGGTTAAAAAATTCTGTTTCTGCAGCTCGAGGCCATCCTGGATTTTTTCCGGCAGAGATACAGTAACCGCTGTTCCGCGCTGCCCATCCTGCGTGGCAGGAATAATCCGTGCAGATAAAATATGACCAATATCTGCACGCACAATCTGATAGGCGCGCCCCGTTGCCCCCGGAATGGCAAAATTATCCCGCAGCCAGATTATCTGGCTATCTTTTTCTATATCTTCTGGATTGCGATCAAAGAATTGATATTCCAATGCCAGCATTTCTCCCAATTCAGCGCGGCCAGCGATTTTAGCCTCACCGATTTCAGGTGGTTTCTCGCCCATTTCAATAGATTTATCAAAGCCCAGCGAGCGGTGCGCCAGAATGCGCGTCCCTGCCAGAATGCGAATATCGGCACTTATTGCCCTGCCAATATCGGCTTCCTGCAGCAGATAGCGTGATTTATAGGCAGAAGGGATAGGCGAGCCATCGCGCATCCATTGTAGCTCAACACGCCCGCCAACCGCATCCACAAATTCCTGATGAACAACAAATTGGCTGGTCAGCTCGCGGCCATCTTCTGGCATACCGGAAATCTGGAAAAGCGGGATCAGGCTGTCATCGCGGGCGGTGCGCATAATATCAAACATAATCGCCCGCCGGGTCGGGGCATCTTGTGATGTCGCAATCTCAAATTCTGCAATGCCGGGCTGGCTATCTGCCCGCCAGGTAACTTGTGTTACCGGCCAGCCTGTCAGGCGGAAAAAAGCATCTATACGCTGGCGAAGCCGGTCGATATTTTCAGGCTCGCCACATTGCAAATACAAAATTTCTGCCAGATTGCCGCGCTCTGTTATTGGCCAGTCAAACGCGAAATGAAGCTGTAATTTTTCCGGCGGGGCTTTACAGCTTGCGGCCATAGCAACGCTCGGCAACATAGCCATTGCCACCATGCCTGCGCTCATCGCCAAACTGAAAATTTGCCGCCACATACCACTCAACCCGTCCTTATCTTTATATAATAACGGCATGACAGGCAGATTATTGACAAAAAAACCTCTCTTTGGGTAGAAAATCTGCCTCTCTTGGGAGCCTGACAAAAAGGCGCGATCAAATAAGGGAAAAACCGCCTTGTCATATCGCTTAATCCTTCCTGGCCGGATTGCAATATAAAGGATTGCAATTCAACAGGTTATCGGGATCAAACCGCGCAGATTCTGTGGTAAATAAACGGGCATTTTCGCGCAACGCCTCGGCTCTGTCCCTGGTGGCAGGGTGGGTCGCCACAAACAGATCATAAACGCTGTTTTTTGCCGATTTTGCCATTTCCTGCCAAAGGGAGAGGGCAGGTTCGCTTGCGAATCCGGCCAGCAACAGATAGACAAGGGCGATTTTATCTGCCTCTTCCTCATGGCCATAGGAATAAAGGTCGCTTCGGCGCACCGCCCCGATAGGGGGCTCGATATTGATAACCGTTAGCGAGCTGGCTTCGCTTGCATGGCCGGCCGCAATATGGGCCAGCTCATGGGCAATAACAAAGGCAAGCGCATCATCGCCCAGCGTTTCGCTGAAGCTTGTATGAAAAACCACTTCACTGCCGCCAAAGGTATAGGCTTCAAATGACGGGGCATCTATCAGCACCGGTACGATATCTGCTTTTGCAAGATGCGAGACAGATCGCACCCGCTCAAACAAGCCATTAAGCCGCTGATAACGGGCATCGCTATCTCCGGCAAGCATTATTTTTCTGCCTAAAAATCTCTGCTGCGCCAGCAATGCCTCTAGCCGTTCTTGTGCCTGTTGCCGGATTTGTGCCTGGCTCAGAAAATTGGCACTTGGGGCGGTGGTAACCGGGTTTTGGCGCAAAATAACGGCTTGCGGGCCAACCAGCAAAGGCGGGGTCGGCACAGGCTGCAACTGAAGGCTGCAGGCGCTAATCCCTGTTCCAATAACCAGAAGAGCGATAATAGCGGGAGGTAAAAATCGCGCAAAAACACCCATTAATCTAAACTACTCAGCATTCTTTCAGGGCATTTTCAACACACATCCTGGCTTTTTTCTGTGCCAGAGCCAGGCTGTTTTTGGTCATTCGGGCAGCCAGCCTGTCGCGATAGCTGGCAGCCGTTTCATGGCCTGTAGCCGCAGCGATATTAAACCACATATGGGCGCGCTCAAAATCCTGCAAGATTTCCTGGCCAGTAACATAAACAATGCCCAGATTTACCTGCGATTGCAGATGACCTTGCATCGCCGCCACCTCATACCATTTTGCCGCCTCTTTCAGGCTGGAAGCCACCCCTATACCGGCCTGATACATCATCCCCAGATTATAGGCGGCCTCTATATTTCCTTTATTGGCTGCCCGCTGATAATAGCCGAAGGCCTGCTGAAAATCTGTGCGCACCCCGTCGCCCGCATTATAGGCTTCTGCCAGCTTCATCTCTGCTTCTATCAGCCCCTGTTTGGCACTCAGATGATAATAGCGAATGGCCGCTTTACGATCTTTTGGCAAGCCGGTGCCTTTATCAAAATTATAGGCGGTTTCCAGCTGCGACCGGGCATCGCCATTATCGCCGGCCTGCTTAAAAAAGAAGGCCGCTTTTTGGGCATCCGATGCAATACCCTGCCCATCGCGAAGATAAAGGCCGGCCTGTTTAAAGGCAGGGGCAAATCCCTGTTCTGCGGCCGCGATGATGAAAGGGGCGGCCACCTTGCTATCAGCGCCTTTTTCGATTAGCCGGCTGGCATAATCATATTGGGCTTCTGCCAGGCCATTTTCGGCTGCGGCTATCAAATAACGCTCGGCACGGATATTATCGGCTGGCACGCCATCGCCGGTGAAATAGATTTTGCTCAACGCATATTGGGCATCTGCCTCGTTATTACTGGCTGCTCCCTCAAACCAGGACAGGGCTTTTTGTGTTTCATCTGGGCTATTTGCATCTGCCAGCAAACGCACCCCTAACGGAAAGAAAGCCGGGTCATAACCCTGTCCGGCGGCCGCGTGCAGCCATTGCAAGGCCAGCGCATCCGAGCGCTCAATGCCTTTGCCCTCGCCATATAATCCTGCCAGTGTAAATTGGGCGGGCGCATATCCCTGTTCGGCGGCACGCATCAGATCCTGTGCCGCAGCCGGGAAATTTGCCCCGGTACCGCGCCCTTTTAGCAACATATCTGCGCGTTGGAACAATCCTTCGGGATGGTTTTGTCTGGCGGCCGCCGAATAAAAGCCAAAAGCGCGCTGGGGGTCATAAATAGCGGTATCCGGATTGCCATAAATTGCCCCCAATAATAGCTGGGCTTCCAGATAGCCTGAACGTGCCGCATTTTCATATAGCACCAGGCTTTTTTCCGGGGCGTGAACAGCCAGCCCTTCATTTGCCAACAGGCCGGCCATCTCAAACATCGCGGCCAGATTGCCTGCCTCAATCGCCTTTTCCAGATAGGGCATGGCCAGCGCGACAGAACTATCTGTCCCCCCATTTTCCAGAATAAACTGGGCATATAACAGCGCGGCATCCGCATTATCCTTATCTGCAGCCATTTTCAGATATTCACGATAGCCATCTTTATTATCGCCCTTGCTGTCCGGTGAATTCAGCAATTGCACTAAGCGCCATGCCGCATCTTCATAATCTGCCGCCGCGGCGGTCTCAAACCAGAACAGCGCCTGGCGACGGCTGGCTTCAACGCCATTTCCGCGAAGATAGGCATCTGCCAGCGCATAGCTGGCACCCATATCGCCCTGCTCGGCCGCAGCCAGCAACCAGTTAAACCGGGCTTCGGGATCATTGGCAACCCCGCCAATCCCTGAATATAATTCAGCCAGGCGTAGCTGGGCTGGCAAGCGCCCGGCCGTGGCAGCAGAGGCATAATATACCGCAGCCAAAGGCGCGTTTTCTGGCAAATATTTGCCTTCATCCAGTAAGATAGCATAGTCCAGCTGGCCGTCTGTGATACCGGCATCAGCGGCTTTTTTAATAAAATTCGGAGCCTCGATAATATCGCGCTCACCGCCGCGTGATAACAACAATCTGCCCAGCTTTAGCGCGGCATCGGGCCGGGCTTCCATATCGGCCTGGCGGTAATAATAGATAGCCTTATCTGCATCGATAAAACCGCCTTCGCCTGTCTCATATAACAGGCCGAGATGATAGCTTGCTTCTGCCACCCCTGCTTTGGCAGCCTGTATCAAATATTGCACGCCAGAACTTATATCTTTTTCTGTGCCCTGCCCCTGATAGGTTGCCTTGCCTAATTCAGCGAGCGCGGCCAGATTGCCCCCGGCCGAAGCTGCGGTAAAGAGGCTGACCGCCTTTTGGGGATCTTTTGAAACATCTGTCCCGGCCATAAAGCGCAGCCCCATTTCATACTGGGCCTCTGGCATACCGGCATCCGCAGCCATTTGATAAAACCCTGTAGCAGCAATGGGGTCCCGCCTGATGCCTGTGCCAGCCTCCAGCCAGCGCGCCGCTATCATCTGGGCTTCTGTTCTGCCGGCCATCGCCGCTTGTGTGTAATAGCGAAAGGCTTCCGCCTCATTAAAAATATCGGTGTTTTGCGGGGCGGCCAGGTAATGGGCAAGGGCTAATTGCGCCTTTGCTATGTCGGCTTCGGCCGCGATTTTAAACCATTGTACTATGTCTTGCTGGCTTGCACCAAATTTAGGCTCATCACGCAAGCGCAACGCCAGACGGTAAGCCGCCTCGGCATCACCTGACCGGGCAGCGGCCTCATACCATTTTCGGGCTTCTGCTGTATTCTGGATAACGCCCTCGCCTGTTTCCAGCATCAGCGCGATATTATAATGGGCATCTACATGGCCTTTGGCGGCGGCCAGCTGATAATAGCGCAAGGCTTCGGCATAATCCTGGGGTACGCCCAGCCCCTGATGATACAGGCTGGCCAGCCCAAACTGTCCATTGGCGTCTTCTTGTTCTGCGGCGCGGCTAAACAGGGTTTTTGCCATGTTATAATCCTGTTGCACCCCTCGCCCTTCTAAATACATTCCGGCCAGCAGGGCTTGTGCGGATGCATCACCCATGTCACTTGCCCGCCTCAGATAACCGGCTGCCTTTCGTGCATCGGCTGTTATGCCCAGACCGTTCAGATAAATCTGGCTGAGCATATAATGGGCATTGATATGCCCGTTTTCTGCAGCACGCTCAAACCAGTAACGGGCAGCTGAATAATCCAAATCCAGCCCGACACCGCTAAAATAAATCAGCCCGATCTGGCTTTGTGCGCTGACATCGCCTGCTTCGGCACGGACGAAAACCTCTTTATATTTTTCCGGAATCACTGCCGAATGGGCTGGCTGGTGGGAATTTGCGTTTGCAGAGGATACAAAAACAGGGGCCGTATGCAGTAAAAAAACGCCTGTCAACAGGATGGAAAACAGACCGGAAATACATCCAAAAAATATAGTTTTTTTCAATTTTTTTAATAGGTTAAGGTACTGCATAGATCTTACCCAATCTTTGATCTGAAAACATATAACAACGGTGCTTAATATCCGGATGCAAAAACCCTGCCACCTGCCAACCGGCGAATAGTGTCTGTAATTCCTTTGTTGGTGTCAAACCCCTCTTCTACCTAAAAGTTTTATCTGCAGCCTTGATCTTGGCAGCTATCCTCTTTCTTATTAGGATATCGATGTAACGCAAAATAAGGCCTTTATCATGGCAAAACCCTTAAAAAAATCTGTGGCAGAAATGGTGAAAGCCGCCAAAGCCGGCATCAACGAAATCACCGCTAAACAGGCACTGGAACTCTATCAGGACGAGAATATCGTGATCGTGGATATTCGCGATGTAAGAGAGCGTCAAAAGCTGGGATTTATTCCGGGTAGCTATCATGCCCCGCGCGGAATGCTGGAATTTTGGATCGATCCGCAAAGCCCATATTTCAAGGAAATTTTTGGCCAGGATAAGCGTTTTATTCTGCATTGTGCT
>JAURQT010000094.1 GCA_030835985.1 Alphaproteobacteria bacterium | reverse complement strand
GGATTGGAACAAGCTGGATATCACCACCTTTAGCTGGCAAAAATCGCTTGGCGGCGAGGCGGCCCACGGGGTGATCATCCTGTCCCCGCGTGCGGTAGAAAGGCTGGAGAGCTATACACCGCCCTGGCCAATGCCAAAGATTTTTCAGCTGACCAAAGGCGGTAAGCTGATTGACGGCATTTTCCGCGGCGATACCATCAACACCCCCTCAATGCTGTGTGTGGAAGATTTGCTCTCTGCCCTGGATTGGGCCGATTCTGTTGGCGGCCTACCGGGTCTTATCGCCCGCTCAGAGGCAAATTTGCACGCGGTGAAAGCCTTTGTGGAAAGCTCGGACTGGTGTGATTTTTTATGTGCAGACCCGGCCAATCTTTCTTCTACCTCTATCTGCCTTGCGATCAGCGATACAGATGTCAAGGCCTTGCCGGCAGACCAGCAATCTGCCTTTGCCAAGGCGATGACGGTCAAGCTGGCAGATGCCGGTATCGCCTATGATATTGGCGGCTATCGCACAGCCCCGCCCGGATTGCGGGTATGGGGCGGGCCAACGGTAGACGCAGAAGATATGGCAGCTCTTATGCCCTGGCTCGACTGGGCCTTTGGCGAAGTGCGCGCCGAGCAGAAGATATAAGGAAACTCTGAAATGACAAAAGTATTGATAAGTGACAAGCTGGCACCCGAAGCGATAGATATCTTTAAAGAAGCCGGGATTGAGGTGGATTTTAAACCTGGTCTGAGCGCAGAAGAGCTGGGCGAAATTATCGGCGAATATGACGGGCTGGCTATTCGTTCTGCGACCAAAGTAACCCCGGAATTGCTGGCAAAGGCTGGCAGGCTGAAAGTGGTTGGCCGGGCAGGTATCGGGGTGGATAATGTGGATTTGAGCGCCGCCACCAATGCCGGGGTCGTGGTGATGAACACGCCATTTGGCAATGCGGTGACCACCGCAGAACACGCCATTTCCATGTTACTGGCACTGGCACGCCAGATCCCGCAAGCCCATGCCTCTACGATTGCCAGCAAATGGGAAAAGTCGAAATTTATGGGCACAGAGATTACCGGCAAGCGCCTTGGCATTATTGGCTGCGGCAATATCGGGGCGATTGTGGCAGAGCGCGCACAGGGGCTGAAGATGAAGGTGATGGGCTATGACCCGTTCCTGACCGAAGAGCGGGCAAAATCGCTGGGCATTGAAAAGGTGGAGCTGGATGTGTTGCTGGCACGCGCGGATTTTATCAGCCTGCATACCCCTTTGACCGACGCGACCCGTAACATTATTTCAGCCGATGCCATCAACAAGATGAAAAAGGGTGTGCGGATTGTCAATTGTGCGCGGGGCGGGCTGGTCGATGAGCTGGCCTTGCTGGCGGCGCTGAATGCCGGCCATGTGGCCGGGGCAGCCCTGGATGTGTTTGAAACAGAACCGGCCAGGGATAACCCGCTTTTTGAAGCTGAAAATTTCATCGCCACGCCGCATTTGGGGGCAAGTACCACTGAAGCACAGGAAAAAGTAGCCTTGCAAGTGGCCGAACAAATGGCAGATTATCTGACCACAGGGGCAGTAACCAATGCGATTAATATGGCCTCTGTATCGGCCGAAGAAGCCCCTATCCTGAAACCCTATATGAATTTGGGCGCGTTGCTTGGTCGCTTTCTGGGGCAGACAGATTTGCCTGAATTAAACACCATCAAGCTGGAATTTGATGGCAAGGCAGCCGGCCTGAATGAACAGCCTGTTCTGGCCTCGACGCTGGCCGGATTGCTGGGCGCACAGATGGATTCTGTCAATATGGTGAATGCGGCCACTATCGCTTCTTCAAAGGGGATTGCGGTGGCCACTGTGCGCCATGACAGGCGCTGTGATTATGAAACCTTGCTGCGTTTGAGCGTCAGCTATGGCGGGTCTGAGCGGTCACTTGCCGGTACATTGGTCGGCGGGGATATGCCGCGCCTGGTAGAGGTGCAGGGCATTTCCATTGAATCGGATTTCCCTGAAAATATGCTGTATCTGCGCAATTATGACAAGCCCGGTTTTATCGGCACGCTTGGCACATTGATGGGCGAGCTGGGGCTGAATATCGCCACCTTCCATTTGGGGCGCAAGCAAGCTGGCGGCGAGGCCGTAGCCTTGATCGAAATCGATGGGGCAGTGGATAAACAGACCCTTGGTGCGATTCGCGCATTACCGCAAATTGTACGGGCAGATTATTTGCGCTTTGCCTCCTAGGCCAGGGCCGGGGAACAGGAAAAATCTTTTAAAATGGGGGCAGGGCTCGTCCTTGCCCCCAAATGCTTGCTCCTATGGGGTAAAAAGGATACAAGCTATAGGGCTTTTTTGCCTATGGCCTTGTTCCTGAAACCGCCTGTTAGGGGCAGATAAAGACATGACCGCATCAGATGATTTCTCAAAACAGAACAGCCCTGCCTCGCTTACAGGTTCTGGGGTGGACACCGCATCGCTATCCGGTGAAAAAACCGAAGCCGATAAGGGGTTGTTGCCCGCCGGCCTGTCAGATTTGCTTGCCCCGCAAGCCCAGGCAGATGCCGATGCGGTAGAGGCGGTTCTGTCCTGTTTTTCCCAATTTGGCTATCAGCGTATCAAGCCGCCCTTGCTGGAATTTGAAACCAGCTTGCTGGCCGATGGGCCAGGGGCGGCATTGGCGGATCAAACCTTCCGCCTTCTTGATCCTATCTCGCGCCGGATGATGGGTCTGCGCTCGGATATGACGGCCCAGATTGCCCGAATTTCCGGCACGCGTCTTGCGGCGCGCCCGCGCCCCTTGCGGTTGGCCTATGGCGGCGATGTGATGCGGGTTGTCCCCGATGTATTGAACCCCGAACGCCAGCTGGTTCAGGCCGGGGCAGAAATTATCGGCCGCGATGATGCAGATGCGGTGGTGGAAATTATTCTGGCCGGGGTGCTAGGTCTGCAAAAGGCCGGCATTAAGGCATTAACGCTGGATTTGGGTCTGCCGCATCTGGCCGAATTATTGCTGGGCGAGAGCCTGAATAAAATGGATGGCCAGCTAAAGAACCAGCTGTTTGAGGCGATAAATAACCGCGATATTTCCGCCCTGACCGCTTTGCCGATTGCCGCCGCCCCAAAGCTGGCAGAAATGATGCTGGCCTCGGGGGCTTCCGGCGAGGGCTTGCGCGCTCTGGTAGAAGAGCTGGAAGAGGCGGCCGCTGCCAAGCTGGACAGCCTGTTGCAGGTAGCCGATAAGCTGGCCGCGCTGTTGCCGGATGTGGCGATAACGCTTGATCCGCTGGATATGCAGGGTTTTGGCTATCATACCTCTATCAGCTTTTCGCTTTTTGCCAAAGGCTTGCGCGGGGCGATTGCCAGGGGTGGGGCGTATCGTACCGGCTATGATGAGGCAGCGGTTGGAATTTCTGTTTATATGGAGCGGGTGTTGCGCGGTCTGGTCATGCCTGATGCGCTGCCATTGATTTATATTCCGGCCGAGCTGGGCTTTGCAGCCGGGCTGGCTTATATTCAGCGCGGTCGCCATATTGTCTATGGCAGCCAGGGCGCAGAGGCCGAGGCAGAGGCGCGCGCATTGGGGTGCCAGTTTATTATTCGAGGCGCGGACGGCCAGCCAGAACCGCTCCAGGGGGCTGGCGATAATGTCAAAAAAGGTGATTTATAAGGTATCGGGTATATAAAGATACCAGTTCAGATAAAGGGTAAATGAGGGGTGCTATGTCAAATGTTGCGGTAATCGGCTCACAATGGGGGGATGAAGGCAAAGGCAAAATCGTCGATTGGCTGTCTGAACGCGCCGATATGGTGGTGCGCTTTCAGGGCGGGCATAATGCCGGACATACGCTGGTCATTGACGCGGTGGAATACAAGCTGTCTTTGCTGCCTTCGGGGATTGTGCGCAAGAACAAGAAATCGGTTATCGGCAATGGCGTGGTGGTTGACCCGGCCGCCCTGTTATCGGAAATTGAAACCTTGCGCGGACAGGGCGTAGAGGTAAGCCCGGCAAATCTGAGCGTATCGGAAAATGTCAGCCTTATCCTGCCGGTACATGTGAAAATCGATCAGGCACGAGAGGCGATGCGCGGGGCGGGTAAAATCGGCACGACCGGGCGCGGTATTGGCCCTGCCTATGAAGACAAGGTCGCACGGCGCGGGGTGCGCCTGTCTGATTTACGTAATCCTGGCTTGCTGGCAGACCGGCTGGAGGCGATAGCTGCCCATCACAATATCTGGTTGCAAGCCGCTGGCCAGGCACCTGTCAGCGCTACTGAAATGGCTGATGAATTGCTGGGCATGGCCGATGAATTGCTGGCCTTTGCCGGGCGCAGCTGGCAGATGCTGGCCGCGGCCCAGGATGCTCGCCAGACAATCCTGTTTGAAGGCGCGCAAGGGGTGATGCTGGATATCGATCATGGCACCTATCCGTTTGTCACTTCTTCCAACACTGTGGCTGGCCAGGCCGCGACCGGGGCAGGTACAGGGCCTTCTTCGATTACCTTTACCCTTGGCATTACCAAGGCCTATACCACGCGGGTGGGTTCCGGGCCCTTTCCAACCGAGGATTTTGGCACAGATGGCGAGCGGATGGGCGAGCGTGGCCGCGAATTTGGCACGGTTACCGGGCGCAAGCGGCGCTGTGGCTGGTTTGATGCGGTCATGGTGCGCCAGGCTGGCCTGACCGCTGGCATTACCGGCATGGCTCTGACCAAGCTGGATGTGCTGGACGGGTTTGATGTGCTGAAAATCTGTATCGGCTATGACTGCCGCGGACAAAGGATGGATTATTTCCCCTCTAATGCCGCCGATCAGGCAGAATGCACCCCCATTTACGAAGAAATGCCGGGCTGGTCAGAGACCACCTATGGGGCGCGTTCCTGGGCCGAATTGCCGGCCAATGCGGTCAAATATATTCGCCGCGTTGAAGAGCTGACCGGGATACCGGTTGCCCTGCTCTCTACCAGCCCCGAACGCGAGGATACTATCCTGGTACGCGACCCGTTCAAGGGGTAGGCGCTAGATTAGGTTAGAAATATATTTTCCAAAGAAATTAGCAATTTTTGGTGGTACTGCGTTTCCAATAAGAATAGATGGAAAACTTAGGCTGTTTTCAGGATAGAAGACATAATTTTCCGGGAAGGTTTGTAATAGCATTCCTTCTTTAACAGAAAGTGCGCGATTTTGTTTTGTATCATAATGCCCAAAGCGACCATTCGTAATTGATGTAAACTTTGTTGTTATAGTAGGCGATATTTTATCTGCTTCCATTCTGGTATATGAATCTGTAAAACTGCTATCATTACCCTTTTTGTGACATTCCAATCGCAAATCTCCAAATGGGGTGTGCTTCAATTGAGCATTTTTTGTTCCAGGTTTTATTGAAGATATTCGTTTCAGATTCAAAGGGCTAAGTCCCCGCGAACAGTGGTTTTTTATAGTGGGATGAACATCTCCAGCTTTAATTGGTGGTAAATGACCGATGATATCTGCCACCTTTGGAGTTGTGGCTTCGGGGTCGCAGTCTGGTATTTCTGGTTTTTCTGGCTGCTTAAAGGCTATGCAAATCGTTCTTTTCCTACTTTGGGGGACGCCAAACCTAGCGGCATTAATTACTTTTGCGTCCGTCTTATATCCTGCGGTATCTAGAAGTGATGAAAATTGCTGAAGGATATAATTTTTTTTCAGGATACCTTCAACATTTTCACAAAATATGGCGTCTGGTTTAAGGGCTTCAATTATACCAAGAGATACTAACAATAAGTTAGTATCACGGGCTTGCTCAAATGCCCTTTGATTAGTTAATTTGATTTGCGAAATTTTTGTGAAAGGCTGGCAAGGAGCGCAGACGGCGATAAGAAGCCTATCTCCATTTTCTCTTGAAAAATTGACCTCTTTTAGAATTGTCATAAGCTCGTTTATTGCGATAGATTGTTGGCCATCGGGATGAAACTCATCGCTTGGGAACAGATCGAAGTTTAGAAACTTAGCATGTGATCCATCATGATTAACATTTTGAATATAGGTTTCCTTACATCTATTTTCTTTATCTACACCTGCAATAACATGAAAACCTGCTTGGATTAGGCCGCAGGTCATCCCCCCTGCGCCACAAAAAAGATCAATAGCAAAATTTCTCGAATTGTTTAGTTTCCTCATGCCTGCTTATCCCATATATTTATGAGAGACAGGATATAGGGTGCGATTGCATCTGAAATATTGCTCACTTTTTCAGTGTCTATATCGATATCTTCCTCTTTATGGAATAAGGCTAAGGTT
>JAURQT010000093.1 GCA_030835985.1 Alphaproteobacteria bacterium | reverse complement strand
CATTTTACCGCCCCTGATTTTGCCAGACTAATTTTTTTCAATGTTCTTGCCATCATAAAATACCTCCATCCATAACAGCTTTTTCCCGTTTGGACTGACATTTCGGTTTAAAAAAATCAGCGGGAAAAATTTTATTCATTTTATTTACTTTAGTATGATCTAATTAGTTTACTTATAAGTATAAAAATCTGTAATTGTTAGGCAAGAAATAGCTGATACAGCGAAAATACCCGTTTTTTAAAGAGGAAGTTATGGTCCGGCTATTTATTTTATCGATTATCCTGTCCAGTTTTATCTCGATTACGCGCGCTGAAACCGTCTATTGGGCAGGGGTGGGCTTTTCCAATTATGGCGACGCTGTTGCAGAGCAGCAGAAAAATTTCCCCTTTTCCAGCCCTTTATTCAGATGTAATCCCTGTGCGATGGGCAAATCCATCGATGTGCTGGCTAGAGAAAGGCTGACAGGCAAGCCTTATGATAATATTGAAATCTCTATGGATCTGGTGGGTACCGGGCAGCTGGAAGGCCTGGTTCTCTCGCCTGTTATTGCCCGTGAGAGCATTATAGAAGCGGTGGATATCGATCCCGACGGGTCAAAAACCTATGAATATGCGATCCGGTTTTTCATCAATTTAATGATTTTTGAATTTAAATCTGCCGAAGGCAGATATTCCGGCTCCATGCCGTTTATTCTAAAGCATGTGGAGACCTCCAAAACCCCCCTATCTGCCCGGCAATTGCAACAGATCGGGATGGAACTCTATGCGAATAATAATCGCGGGGTGAATATTTTTGATGAGCTGTATAAAAAAGCCAAATCCAATATCAAATTCATGGCTTTTTCCGAAAAATACCCGCGCATTACCTCTGTAACCCTCTCTGATGAGGTGGCTGGCATTATGACGGGGCATGTTGATTTGCCGCTCTTTGCCAATCAAACCGGCCAGATATTTGAAGCTAATCTTGTTCAGCAATCCGGCGGGATGCTTATTCCCACTCTTGGGGATAACAATAATCAGGAAATGGAAACCGTGTTTGCAGATGCCTCGCGCAAAATATCTCTGCCAGAACCTTCTTATTCTATCGGCCTGGATGTTGAACGTTTTGTGTATTACGAAAAAGTGAAGGGGCAGCAAAAAACGGTATGTTTTATCGTTAAGGCAAATGTCAAAATTGATGGTGTTTTTGATACGCTGATGAACGCCTCCTTTGTCAGGAAAAAAGAATCCTGCGGCGTGATCAGAAAAGTGGAACAGCTGACCCCTCACTTTCAATTCCCGGAGCAGTTATATTCCCTGCTTTATGAAGTTTCCAAACAGTTTGATGGCAGTATCGAGCAAGAATTTCTTGCCCGTGCTGCCCCGAAAACTGCTGCGAATACGGCTAAGGAAATTGCTGCCGCAACCGAACAGTTATTTGCAGCTTTTTAAGGTAGAAAAGAAAAGGACATAAGTCATGTTAGGCAGATATTTAAAATTACTTTCAGCGCTGTTTATCTCGGTTGGTCTGATGGCCAGCCTGAATATGGCAAACGCACAAGAGGCGGTTAAGGTGACCGCTGTCGGGGAAAAGAAATATCAGGAATATTCCTCCTATATCGAAGCCTCTGCTCTGGAAGATGCCAAGCGGCAGGCGGTGAAAAAAGTTGCTGCTTCTTTCCCGAAATCCAAAAAACGTATGTTTAAAGATTTGGAAGATAGCATTTATGAAAATATCGATGATTTTGTCATAGAGGCAGCCGTCCAGCAGAAAAAAAATGATGCCGGCACAAAAACCTTCAAGGTGGCGATTTCAGCATTGGTAGATGTGGATGCCCTTAACGCCTTTTTCATTGATAATTCCGAAGCCGGCAATCAGGCAGCAGGGGATGCCAGTGATTTCGGGGCGATTTTTGTTGCCCGGGTGGAAACATCCAGAAAAGCCTTCAAGGTCAAAGAGACAAATGTCAGCAAGTCCGAGAGCCAATCTACCCTGACAGAAGAAAGCGCAAGTGATGGCACAACCTCGCTTGACAGCACTAATACCAAAACAATGGATGTTAACCAGTCAGGCGGCAGTTCCGAGAGAAAAAGAGATGCAGTGGAATATGAAGCAAGCCTGGAGCTGTCCCAGGAAATGGCTTCAGCTGTTGAAGAACAACTGGTAGATGCCGGCTTTGAGCCGATGGATGCCGAAGATTTGGCAGATGAGTTTGACCTGCCCTATCTGGAAGACATTGTGGATCAGGGTATGCTTCGCAAAAATGGCAGTTTTTCCAAAAAATTGATCAAGCAGTATAAGACCGCTGCCATTGATGCAGGATGGACTTTCCTGGGCATGGGTTCTGTAGATATCGGCACGCCAGCTGTGGACGAAGTAAGAGGGACAGTAAAAGTGCCTGCAAAAGTAAGCTTTAAGGTTTGGATGATTTCAGATGGCCGGGCAAAAACTGTTGCGTCTGTGCGTCCAAAAGTTGTTTACGGCCAGGATTCCGGTGATGCCGGGGTTGCAGAAGTAAACGCCTATAATGATGCGGTGGTTTTTGCCATGGATACGGTTGTATCCCAGCTTCAGCAAAAGGGTTTGAGATAAATTTTGTCATTTAAACAGAGGAGAAAAAAATGACGTTAGCAAGAAGAAGAGTACTAAAATTCGCGATGGCTTCTACTGCATTGGCCACGCTCAGTGCTTGTGGTGCTGGAAATATGGGCGGTATGGCTGGCGGCCTGATGGGCGGCGGCGGCGGCAAAAGCTGGGGCGAGATTGCCAAGTCATTTAAAAATCTGATGAACCAGGCCGTTGCCGGCGTAGCAGAAACACAAGAATCTATCGCCATGTTGGCCGATGCTCTGGGTCTGAAGCAGGAAGCTGCTACCCTGCGCGGTGAAGCAAAGAATATCAGAGAAAAAGGCACATCATTTGCGGCATCTGATTTGGACGAGTCTGTAAATGTCACAAATGATGGTCTTGGCCGTATTAGTGACAAGCTGGCTCAGGCAAAAACCCTGAACGCAGGCGAAAAGCAAAAAATCGGCGAAGCGATGGCAAATTATGCCCCGGCTGCCCTGAAAGTTGGTCTGGCGGCGGTAGATGCTGCATTGGCTATTTCAGATGCCTCATCGGCTGGTACACCTACCCCTGCTGATGGCATGGAAATCATTGGTCTTGCCAAAGATATTCCAACCAAAGGCCCGGCTATTGTGAAATTTGCAAAGCTCTCTATTCAGGGCTTTAAAGATTTAAGAGCGATTGCAAACGAAAATGATATCGCTGTTCCAGCAACAGACGAGCTGGATGCGTTGAGCATCTAGTTT
>JAURQT010000092.1 GCA_030835985.1 Alphaproteobacteria bacterium | reverse complement strand
CCATAACCAAACCTCCAGTGGAGTGATAGTGGAGTTAAGCATTCAATTAGTTTTTGGGTATTAATCTAAGCCATTGAAAATATTGGCGCACCCGAGAGGATTCGAACCTCTGACCTCTGCCTTCGGAGGGCAGCGCTCTATCCAGCTGAGCTACGGGTGCATCGCGCAATTTTATCGCTGGTGGAGATGGTTTTAAATCATCTGGCCGGATAAGACAACTCTTTGTCGCCCCCCCCCTTAATCCAATAGGACTATCCATTCCCGATATACGGCAAAGGCCAGCCCCGATATACCACAAAGGCGCGTTCCATAAATCACCAAGGCCAGCCACCATCCAGGCTCGTCCACCTATTGGCCTTTATTTTTTGGGCCTCTTTTTATCCCGCCTCAGGGCTTTTGGCTGGCTGCGCGCGTCAGGGTCAGAAAGATATCTTCCAAATCCGGCTCATCTGTGCTGACATCGCCGACTGTAATGCCGGCAGCGCTCAGCCGGGCAAGTATCGCGCCTGCATGGGTATGGTTGGGGTTAAAGCGGATACGCATCTGGCCATCTTCTATCACCGGGTTCAGGGCGGCGATTTCCGCTGGCAGCGTTTTTGGCAAATTTTTGGATAATTTTTTCGGCAGGCCTTCTGGCAGGCTGAGGATCAAATCCTTTTGTGCTGCAGATTTTAATAATTGGTGTTTGGGCTGAGAGGTGATGATCTCGCCCTTATTCAGGATAGCGATATGGTCACATAGCCGCTCTGCCTCTTCCAGATAATGGGTCGTCAAAACAATCGTCACGCCATTATCATTTAGCTCTTGTACCGTATCCCATAAACGCTGGCGCAATTCCACATCCACCCCGGCGGTCGGCTCGTCCAGTACCAGAACAGGCGGCTGATGCACCATCGCCTTGGCGACCAGCAAGCGCCGCCGCATCCCCCCGGACAGGGTGCGGGCATAGGCGCCTGCCTTATCACTTAGCCCCATCAGCTCGAGCAAGGCATCGGTGCGCCGCTCTGCCCGTGGTACGCCATACATACCAGCGGTAAATTCTAGCAATTCGCGCGGCGTAAAATACACATCGATATTCAGCTCTTGCGGCACAATACCGATATTGGCCCGCAATTGGCGCGGATGGGTGTCCAAATCGCTGCCCCAGACAGAAACCTGTCCGGCTGTTTTAATCACTGTCCCGGCCAGAATATTGATAAAGGTGGATTTGCCAGCCCCGTTTGGCCCCAATAACCCGAAAATACACCCCCTGGGCACTTCAATATCAACTGATTTCAGCGCCTGTTTCGGCGCGGTTGCCGGCTGGCCGCGATAGGTTTTTTCCAGCCCATAGGCGGTGATGGCCAGCTCCGGGCGTGCAATATCGCTAAAGGGGGGAAGAAAGCTGGCATTCATGGCAAAAAAACTGCCTGTCGGGGAAGGTGAAAAAAGCTGGCCAAAAGCCTGTCTGGCCGAACGGTCTATGATATAAGCAAAAAATCAGGATAAGGGCAATGGGATTAGGCAAAATAGGCCGCTTTTGAAATGGTTGTCTGTTTGGCAATGTTGGTCTATTCTGGGTCAGGGTTTGCCCTGTTGTTCAGTTGATTATAAAACGGGATTTTTTTATGATGTCACACGCACCTGCTAGCACCGGCTCTACCATAGATATCAGCGACCATGTTTCGGTGGCCGCCTCTACGGCGCGTATATCATGTGATGGCGGCGGCGGGGCATTGGGTCATCCGCAAATCTGGCTGACATTGCAAAAGACCGAAGAGGGTGGGCCGGCAAAAGTGGTGTGCCCCTATTGCTCGCGCCTGTTTGTCGGGGATGCCGCATAAACGGGCGCTGGCCTGTCGGTATCTTGCCCTTCTTAAATTAAATGCGAAAAAGGCTGGATGGATAATCGCACAGCCCCTGGGATAATGCTTTATGACCTCGAATGCCGCCTCTGATCAGCTTGTCCTTGTCGATGGCTCTGGATATATTTTCCGCGCCTTTCACGGATTGCCGATGATGAACCGCCCGGACGGTACGCCCATCAATGCGGTGTTCGGCTTTACCAAGATGCTGCTGAAACTGAAAGCAGATTTAAACCCCAGCCATATTATTGTGATTTTTGATGCTGGCCGGGTCACTTTTAGAAATGACATTTATCCCGACTACAAGGCCAACCGTTCCGAGCCGCCCGAAGAGCTGGTTCCGCAATTTTCCCTGGTAAGACAGGCGGCCGAAGCTATCGGCCTGCCGGTACTGGAAATGGAAGGATTTGAGGCAGATGACCTGATAGCCAGCTATGCCAGACAGGCTGAACAGGTCGGGATGTCCTGTCTGATTGTCTCTTCTGATAAGGATTTGATGCAGCTGGTGCGCGGCAATATCACTATGCTGGATCCAATGAAAAACCGCCCGATTGGCACAGATGAGGTGATCGAAAAATTCGGTGTCACCCCGGATAAGGTGGTGGATGTACAAGCCCTGGCAGGCGATTCAACCGATAATGTGCCAGGCGTACCGGGCATTGGTATTAAAACCGCCGCCGAGCTGATTAATCAATTTGGCGATCTGGACAGCCTGCTGGCCGCAGCAGAAACCATCAAACAGCCAAAAAGGCGCGAAAATCTGATCCAGTTTGCCGAACAGGCACGCCTATCGCGCCAGCTTGTTTATCTGAAAGATGATGTGGATGTGCCGCTGGCAATCGATGCGCTGGCAATCGATGCGCTGGCAACCCCGCAAGCCGAAGAAGAAAAGCTGATGGGCTTTCTGGCCGAGCAGGGCTTTAAATCGCTTATCGCGGCACTTGGCGGGACAATACCGCCAGCCAGTCCGGCAGCGGCAAGCCTGAGCAAACCCGGGACAGCCGGGCAAAATCTCGATGCGGCAAATGGCCAGCCAGATGGTATTCTGCCGCCTGTGGTCAAGGAAGCAGATTATCAGCTGGTCACCGATATGGAGGCGCTGGAGCGCTGGATAGCAACAGCCAGAGACCAGGGCTTTGTGGCTATTGATACTGAAACCACCTCGCTGGATGCGGCGCGTGCCGAGCTGGTGGGAGTGGCGATGGCTACATCACCTGGTAAGGGCTGTTATATCCCCTTGCGCCATGTTGCGGCCGGACAGGCTGGCAAAGATACACCCCAGCAGGGGCTGGATTTTTCCGCGCTTGAGCCCGTATCAGAAATAAAACAAATCGCATACGATACCGCTATCGAGGCGTTAAGGGGGTTATTGGCCGATGAAGCGGTTCTGAAAATCGGTCATAATCTGAAATATGATATGCATGTGCTAAGCCAGCCGCGCAATGGCGGGCTGTCCGTTTATCCGGTGGACGATACAATGTGCCTGTCTTATGTGCTGGATGCCGGGCGGACAGAACGGCACGGGCTGGATCATCTGGCGCTGAACCTGTTGCAAGTCCAGACCATTAAATATGAAGATTTGTGTGGCAAGGGGGCAAAGCAAATCTCTTTTGCAGAAGTGCCGCCAGAAGCGGCCTGTGCCTATGCCAGCGAAGATGCCGATATCTGTTTGCGGCTCTGGATGATGTATCGCCCGCGCCTGGCCCGTGAAGGGGTCAGCAGCGTTTATGAACGCCTGGAACGCCCGCTTATTCCTATTCTGGCCGAGATGGAAAAAACTGGCATTGTGGTCGATGACAATATCTTGCGGCGGCTATCAAATGATTTTGCCACCCGTATTGTCGAGCTGGAAGCGATTATCCATGACCAGGCAGGCAGCAGCTTTAATATTGCCTCTCCCAAACAATTGGGCGAGATATTGTTTGATCAGATGGGGCTGGAAGGGGGTAAAAAATCAAAGACAGGTGCCTGGTCAACCGGGGCAGATGTGCTGGAAGATTTGGCCGCCAATGGCGTGGCAATCGCCCAGTCGGTTCTGGATTATCGCCAGTTGGCCAAGCTGAAATCAACCTATACAGATGCGCTGATGAAATCGATTAATTCTGATAGCGGGCGCGTACATACCTCCTATTCCATGGTCGGGGCATCGACAGGCCGGCTGTCTTCGTCTGATCCGAATTTACAGAATATTCCTATTCGCACCTCAGAAGGCCGGCAAATCCGTACCGCCTTTGTGGCGCGCAAGGGATATAAATTAATTTCTGCCGATTACAGCCAGATCGAATTGCGGCTGGTTGCCCATGTGGCAGGCGAAACCAGCATGATAGCTGCCTTTCATAAAGGGGTGGATATTCACGCCCAAACCGCAGCAGAGGTTTTTAATGTACCGCTAGAGCAGATGGACGCCGAAACCAGACGTCGGGCCAAAGCCATTAATTTTGGCATTATTTATGGTATTTCCGGCTTTGGTCTGGCACGCCAGCTTTCTATTCCGCAAGGCGAGGCACGTGATTATATCAAAGCCTATTTTGAGCGGTTTCCCGGTATCCGCGCCTATATGGATGAGGCCAAGCAATTTGCCAAAGTAAACCATTATGTCGAAACCCTGTTTGGCCGGCGTGTTCATATTCCGCAAATTGAGGATAAAAATCAGGCGGTTCGCGCCTTTGCCGAAAGACAGGCCATTAATGCCCCTATTCAGGGCAGTGCAGCCGATATTATCAAACGGGCAATGATCCGCCTGCCAGCGGCATTGCGCACCGAAAATATTGATGCCGATATGTTATTGCAAGTCCATGATGAACTTATCTTTGAAGTACCGGAAGAACAAACACAGCAGGCCGTAGCCGCCATCACCCGAATTATGGAAGAAGCCGCCGCACCCGTCCTGTCCTTGAAAGTACCGCTTGTGGCCGAAGCAGGGATAGCAGATAGCTGGGCAGAGGCGCATTAAATAAAGAGGAGGGGGGATGCCGGGCCTTGTCCTTGGCCTGGCTCATTTGCCCTATTTCTGCCGTAATCAGGCCGTGTTTTGACCGTGTAATTTCATCATATTAGCAAAATGTTTTTTACGCGAGCAGGCAAAAGCAAGATAGGGCAGATGCCCACTATGAATAAGGAGGGCTAGGCGATGGCCATAAAAATAGCGTTGGTGGATGATGATCAAAATATTCTGGCGTCTGTATCGCTGGCTCTGGAAGCAGAGGGATATCAGGTCGATACCTATTTTGACAGCGAGCAAGCCCTTATCGGGCTAGTTCAGCGCCCCCCTGAGCTGGCAATTCTGGATATTAAAATGCCGCGTATGGATGGCACGGAATTGCTGGGCAAGCTGCGCCAGAAATCCAGCCTGCCGGTCATTTTTCTGACCAGTAAGGATGATGAGCTGGATGAAGCGCTGGGGCTGGGCATAGGGGCGGATGATTATATCACCAAGCCGTTTTCACAACGCCTGCTTTTGGCCAGAATAAAGGCCGTTTTGCGCCGTTCCGGCAGCGAGGCCTCTTCGGGCTCGAAAGAGGATATGATATCGCATGGGGATTTGTTATTGGATTCGGATCGCCATTTATGCAGCTGGAAAGGGGTTGAGGTAAAGCTGACCGTGACCGAATTTTTGCTGCTGCAAGCCCTCGCACTGCGCCCCGGTCATGTGAAAAGCCGCGATCAGCTGATGGATGCGGCCTATGGCGATTCTGTCTTTTTGGAAGACCGCACCATTGACAGCCATATCAAACGTATCCGGCGCAAATTCAGAGCCCATGATAAAAGTTTTGACAGAATTGAGACCTTATACGGGATAGGCTATAAATATAAAGGCGATGCCTGAGCCGATAAAAGCCATAATGCATCTGTTTTATTCTGGTCAAAAATTTTAGCATATAAAGGAAAAGGAGGGCTGGAAAGTGAGGTCAACACAGCGCTTCTGGCCATCTTTTATCAGCCCGTTATCGGCGCGTATTCTGGCAATTATGCTATTGCCGCTGGCATTATTTTTTATTGGCCTGTTTTCAATCGATCAATATCGCTCGGTTCTGGTGCGTGCAGAATTTGATGCGCTGGAACGTCAGGGGATGACCCTGGCACGATCGCTGGCACTGGCAGAAGCAGACAGATCCGGCAAGCTGACCGTGACACGCGAACTCTCGCCGCAAACCATGCGCCATCTCTTGCCGCTTGTGGGCTATGGATCGCAACTTCGCGCGCGCGTTTTCCAGCCGCAAGGGCAATTGATGGCAGATACTTTCCGGCGCGGCGAGGGGTTTGCCATGACCCGTATTCGCCGACGCGAACAGGTGGATTTGCAAGGCCGTTTTCGGGTAAAAATTGTCGGGGCTTTAAATGATTTGGCGGATCTGATTTCCAACCGCGAACCTGTGCCGGTAATGAATTTACGCGGATTGCGCCATGCAGATGGGCTGTATGATGTGCGCGCTGCCCTATCAGGAGAGACGGTTCGTAATATGTGGCGCAACCGCGAAGGCCAGCTGGTTTTATCGGTTGCCCTGCCAGTTCAGAATTTACGGGTGGTGCGCGGTGCATTGCTGATGACCAGTACAGGCGGGAATATTGAACGCGAAATTGCCAATGTGCAATGGGCCTTTGTTCAGCTGTTTTTAGGTATTTTAACCGTGACGATTTTGCTGGGTCTATATCTGGCACGTTCCATTACCCGTCCGATTGTCTTTCTGGCAGCCTCGGCAGACAGGTTGCGGCAAACAGGCGATATACAGACCCCGTTGCGCGGCCTGCCAGAGCGCAAGGATGAGATTGGCCAATTATCCAAGGCCTTGAGCGAAATGACGGCAGAATTGCAACGCCGAATACAGGCCACTGCCAGATTTGCGGCCGATGTCGCGCATGAAATTAAAAATCCGCTTACCTCTCTGCGCTCGGCGGTGGAAACTGTCTCACGCATTGATAATCCGGGTCAGCAACGCAAATTAATGGATGTTATTCTGGCAGATGTAAACAGGCTGGACAGGCTGATAACCGATATCTCGCAAGCCAGCCGTGTGGATGCAGAATTAACCGGCCAGACACCCGAGCCAGAAGATATCACCGCATTGCTGGCCAGCTGGGCAGAGCTATCGCGTCAACGCTATGGCGCGGATAAACTGGCCTATACCCCGTATAAAAAGCCGTTAATGGTGGGGATGTATACTACCCGCATCATCCAGATACTCGATAATCTTCTGGCTAATGCGATGACGTTCCATAACAGCGATATGCCCATTACCCTGAGCGTTAAAAGGGTGCGCGCACAGGTACAGATCAGCCTTGCCGATAAAGGGCCAGGCCTGCCCGCAGGTAAAGAAGAGCGTATATTTGACAGATTTTATACCGAACGCCCCGCATCCGAGGGGTTTGGCCATCATTCCGGGCTGGGTCTATCTATCGCCCGGCAAATTGCTATCGCCCATGGCGGCCAGCTTGTAGCAGAGAATGATAAAAATGGCGGGGCTATCTTCACCCTGACACTTCCACTAGCCGATAAGCCATGAAGTTGCTATTCTAGCCAGTATGGATGATAGCTTTGATGAGGATAAGGGGATAGATGCTGGCCGGCTGGTGATTGTTATTGGCCAGTCCGGTTCGGGTCATTCCACCGCCCTTGATTGTCTGGAAGATGCCGGCTTTAGTGCGATAGATAATCTGCCGCTGGCACTCACTGACCAGCTGGTTGCCCTGTCTGTGGAAACAGAAAAAAAACAGCTGGCAGTAGGGGTTGATTTGCGCACCTCCGGCTTTGATGCCAAAGCCATTGAAAGGCTGGTAAATAATTTGCGCAGCCGCCTGTTTGACAGATGCCAGCTGGT